>PSRA01000063.1 GCA_003175695.1 Bacteroidota bacterium
AAATTAGTGATACCTAAAAAATGATTTATGGCTGAGTTTCGGAAACCTGCATCCAATGTACTTGTTGTAATTGCATTTGCAATTGTTTACCTCGTTTGGGGTTCAACTTATTTTTTCATCCGCATAGCTATTCAGCATATCCCGGCCTTGTTGATGGCTTCCTTGCGATTTTCCATTGCCGGATTGTTGCTGTTGACGTGGTGCGCAATCAAAGGCGAAAAACTATTCAGCCGCGAAAGTCTAAAGCCTGCATTTATCAGCGCAATCTTTCTTTTGGTTGTAGGCAATGGAGCAGTAGTTTGGTCGGAGCAGTATATATCGAGTTCTTTTGCTGCCGTCATTGCTTCTACTTCTCCCCTTTGGTTTGTATTGCTGGATGGTCGCAACTGGCAAAAGAATTTCAGCAGCAAAGCAACTGTCGTGGGCTTGATCGTGGGATTTGTTGGCGTGGTGATGTTGTTCAGTGAGAATGCTATCCAGGCATTTTCCGGCACGGGAAATCGCCTGCAAATGTTTTCGTTGATCATCCTGGCCATCGGCTCAGCTTCCTGGGCCGGCGGTTCTTTGTATTCTAAATATAGTACCAAAGGTGACTCGCAGCTCGTGACTGCATCCTGGCAAATGTTATTTGCCGGTTTCACATTCGTACCGTTAAGCGGGTTAAGTGGAGAGTGGCGTAATTTCCATTTGCAGGATGTAACCATGAATTCCTGGTTCGCCTTGTTCTACCTGGTAATTTTTGGCTCCCTCATCGCATTTAGCGCATACACATGGCTGTTAAAGGTTCGTCCTGCAACGCAAGTGAGCACGCATGCTTATGTAAACCCGGTGGTGGCAGTTATTTTGGGAACCATGCTGGCCAGTGAGAAAATGTCTTTTTTACAGGTAACCGGATTGATTGTTGTACTGACTAGTGTTCTGCTGATCAATTTGGCAAAATATAGGAATACAGAGAACAATTTCTTTACTCGGAGACCTACAATATGGAAAAAAAGATCTTTAGCGAGTGTTGATTGAAATCTCAATTGAGTTATTTTCCGGGTCCGGACTTTTCAGAAGGAGAATTGTCCGGACCTTTTGGTTTTTTTTCGGCACCGCTCGATTTTTTGTAGCTGCCGGAAAAGAGTAATAGCGGAAATGTTATCAGCAGTCCAGTCAAGAAAAGGACCGGCAGTTGCAAAGAAGAAGTATACCTGCTCCAAAATACGCCACTGAAAATGATGATTGATAAACCAATTAAAAGTCCCTGCTTTCTTGCCGTACTTTTCCATTTTCTTATCTCCGGTGCGAGGAAGAATATCCAAATTGCCACCAACAGAAGAAGGAAACTTGAGAAGCTCCAATCCACGATAACTGCATCTGCATAATGTTTGCTTATATCGCCGGTCGATTTTGCGACAACAAAATTATTTATACTGATAGCCCTGACAAGAGATTCCAATACAAGTACTATTCCGGCCAATATCATGGCACGATATCCGTATTTATTTTCCTTTTGTATTGTCATGGTCATGTAAGTCTCTTTTAAGCAATTTTGGCCGATTGGCCAGTTCCCACGCTGTATAGAATACCAATTGGGCTCTCTTACTTAATATATCATAATTGATCCGATCTGGCGTGTCGGTTGGTTTGTGATAATCTTTGTGAATCCCATCAAAATAAAAAATAATCGGAACACCTTCCTTCGCAAAATTATAATGATCGCTCCGATAATAAATTCTTTCCGGATCCTTTGGATCATTGAAAAGATAGTCCAGGTTCAGATGAACGAATTTATTGTTTGCTGCTTCATTGATAGGGTGGAGTTCGCTGCTAATCTTGTTATCACCCACGATATATACATAGTTGACCGAATCGGGCTTTTTTTGCGAATCTATCCGGCCAATCATGTCTATATTCAAGTCGGCTGTCACATTTTTCAAGGGCATGGTTGAATGGGATACAAAGTATTGAGACCCCCAGAGTCCCTCTTCTTCTCCGGAATTTGCAAGGAATAGTATGCTTCTTCTGGGCCCGTGTCCATCTGCTTTTGCTTTGGCAAAGGCTGAGGCCAGCGTAAGCAACGCAGTTGTTCCGGAACCATCGTCATCCGCTCCAAAATAAATGATCGAATCCCTTTTTCCCAGATGATCATAGTGCGCAGAGATCACCAGCCATTGATCTTTCAGGTCGCTCCCTTCTATGTATCCTAAAACATTTGAGCTTTGGAGAGTCAGAATTTCCTTTTTAAAATCGAGAAGGATATCAGCACTCAAAGGCTTCGGTTGCGCATGCCCGTCTGAAAAATTGCCAGCGGGGTCATTTAACATTTCTCCGGCCATTTTTTCTGATATGTCTATCGTGAAAATACGAATGCGGTCCTTGAATGCATTTTTATAAAGTGGTCCGGGATTCGATGGTGCCATCCGGGGAAAATCTTTCTGAATGACTATGAGTGCAGCAGCCCCGTGTGCCTGCGCGGCCTCCCGCTTGGCAAATGGATTGAATAAGCCAGCTTTCAATTGCTGTTGTAATAATTCGGGTGGCTCGCCTCCCAGCACCATAACAATTTTCCCCCGTACGTCCAGTCCTATGTAATCATCTCTTAGTGAATCACTGAATCCATATCCTGCATATATCCATTCTCTTCCAAGCATAGTGGTGCTGAAATTACCGGGTACATTGACTTCGAAATCCGTGAATGGCTGGTAGGATTTGCCATTTACCTCAATATTCATCTTAATCATTGAATCGCGATACACAGGGTAAAACATTTGATAACCTTCTCCCGTGCCTGGTCGTAAATCAAGAGACCGGAAATGATTTTCTATGTATGCAGCAGCCTTCTGTTGCCCCGGTGTGGCCGTTTTCCTTCCTTCCATCTCAGGACTGGCAAGGGTGTATAGATGTTTTTTTAGAACGGCGTCTGAAAATGCGCCTTCGTAAAAGGTGGGATCGGAAGATTGGGCAAGAACGGAGATTATCGGAAAAAAGAGAAAAAGTATCAAGAAAATTCGCATGAAGAAAAAATATAAAGCTCAAATATAACGAGTGCGCCGGAGTTTCCTGCGAACACGCCCTTCTCAAGTCTCAGTTCTCTTGCATCGACCTGTTCGTAGCTCATTCGAATAATTAAAGTAATTTGTATTCAATAAATTTTTTTAAATCATTAATCCATGAAAAGAATCTTAATGCTCATTTGTCTTCTCAACATCTCTGCCTTAGCAGTTTGTCAACCAAATGGAAATTACCAAGGTGATGTCGACAAGGCCTTCGGTTATATTAAAAAGGCGGCTTTCAAACACGGGTATCATTATATGATAACTTTCGGAGAAGTGAATGCAGCTGCTATCAACGTAACACCCAATACCAGTTATCTCATTTTCTTTGTCTATGACAACAGTCAACATCTCGCCCCTAATTTTAAGGCATTTTTAATGACTCCCGACAGTGCTTTAAGAGAAAAATATACTGCAAAACCTTTCGACCGAGCACAGGTTGGCATGGCCAGAGTGGCGCAGATGGATTTTCGTACACAGACCTTAAATCAAAGTAAAACGAGACCAGTAAAATTAGAGGCAAGTCCCAAGGCAACAATCTACGTTTTTACTAAGAAATAATTTTGATCCTCTGCGGTTGGACTGGTGTAGCTTTTTTAAGTTCATGCTTTCCTATTTGCTCACTTTGAGTTTTTGGGAGAAATGAAAAAAGCCCAACGGAAGTTGCGTTTTTTCATTTGTAATTATTATGATGAAGAAATAGCAGGATGAGACGATCAATTTCAATTTGCGGTTCGGGTGGCAATTTGCACTTTCAAAAACGGGATTTTTCCGAAATTTCCAAATGGAGAAGAAAGTCACAAAGTTTCTCTCCTGGCTGATGATTTGATCATCTGGACCTCTAAACAAGAAGCGCAACCGAAGTTGCGCTTCTTATCACAGATGATTGTAACAATTACTTCATTTTAGCAACATCAACCGGCGTGAGGGGTGCCGGAACTTTATTTGATATGGGAGGCAATGATTGCAGAAAGGAAAAAATTGATTTCAAATCCTCGTCAGTAAACTGGGCTACCGTTGGCCATGGCATCGGTGGAAGTATGGGTCTCCCGCCCTCCTGACCCAGATGCTTTCCGGTCCTTAGTGTTTTTATAAAAACGTCAGCTGTCCAGGCACCTATACCAGTAGCAGTGTCGGGAGTGAGATTGGCGGCAAATGAAACACCCCATGGGCCTACAAAAGAAGTCACATCCGGGCCCATCATCATCCAATTTCCTGGCTTCAACACTTTTTTATCGATTGGCATCATGGGCATATTGGCCGGATGGCCCGAGTAAAGCCTGGCAGAATCAGGAATCGGACCTTGTGGCGTAAAAACCTTCGGACAATGGCAATCGCCGCAGGAAGCGGCGGTAATCAGGTACCTTCCCCGTTCCACCATTTCCCCGTGAGTCATGGTTTTTGGAATTGAAACTGAATCGGCTTTTGCTTCAGCGCGTTCATTACAACTGTATTGCGTAACCGAAAACGTGGCCAGAACCAGGCATAAAATGACTGAAAAAACTGAGATTTTTCTCATGTTAGGTATTTTAAAGGTTAGAGCGATAAAATCAGGGTGGAATAGAATCTGTTTCGATTCGTGGCTCAGGTGGGCTTTGCGCGGCTAAAATAAGATTTTTCCCTTATTTACAAAAGGTGGTGAAAATTTAATTATGATCAGGAATTTCACGCATGGGCTTAGTCCGATGCGGCGAATGAGCTTGCAAGGTTGTTTATCTAAATCTCACTCAGCTCCAGCCATCTCATCTCTTTTTCATCCAGCATCGAAGAAATTTCGACAATGCGGGTGCTTAGTTTCTGCAATTCGTCATACGAAGCGTTGCCCGCATGCAATAGTTCAGTAATTGATCTTTTTTCTGATTCCAGAGTCGCAATCTCCGCTCCGAGTTGCTCGAACTCTTTTTTCTCCTTATAACTCAACTGTCTTTTTGACCGGAAGTTCTCGGTACTTGAAGAGACGGATTTTTTTTCGATTGCTTCGGGTTTTGCCAATTGCAATTGGGTCGCCTGCTCCTCTCTATATTGGGAATAATTTCCCGGAAAATCCCTGATCTCACCATTTCCTTCCATGACTAGCAGATGGTCGACCAACCTGTTCATAAAATAACGGTCATGGGAAACGATGAGCAGGCAGCCTTGGTATTCGCTAAGAAAATTCTCAAGAACTGCCAGAGTGGCCAGATCCAGGTCATTGGTGGGTTCGTCAAGGATCAGGAAATTCGGATTCCGGAAGAGAATAGACAAAAGATGCAATCTTCTTTTTTCACCTCCACTCAATTTCGAGATGTAGGTGTATTGTTGCTCAGGTGTAAACAGGAATAGTTGAAGAAACTGAGATGCACTTAGAGAGCCGCCGGTTGCCAATGGAAAATTCTCAGCAATATTTTTTACGAACTCGATCACCCGCATATCTTCTTTTATTTCGAGACCCTGCTGCGAATAGTAGCCGAAGACAACTGTTTCCCCAATATTGATCTTTCCACTATCTGGTTTTTCAATCCCTTGAAGGATGTTGACAAAGGTTGATTTGCCAACTCCATTCTTTCCAACCAATCCAACTCTTTCACCTTTCTTGAAAGTGTAATCAAATCCTCTTAGAATAACTTTCTCTTCATAACTCTTATATACTTTTTTTAGTTCTGCGATTTTTCCTCCAAGCCGGCTCATCTTCATATTTAATTCCAATCGCTGGTCTTCGATTCTTTGTTTAGCTTTTTTTTCAATCAGGTAAAAATTATCCTCACGGCTTCGGCTCTTGGTGGTTCTTGCCTTAGGTTGCTTGCGCATCCATTCTAGCTCGCGACGGTAGGTATTTTTTGCTTTCTCAATTCCGGCGATCTCATTGTCCATCCGCGCAGCTTTTTTTTCGAGGAAACTTTCATAGTCACCTTTATAAACAAGTAATTCCTGGCGATCCAATTCCCAAATTTCATTGCATACTTCGTCAAGAAAATATCGATCGTGCGTTACTAGGAGGAGGGTTAATCTTTCCTGGTTAAGATAGTGCTCGAGCCATTCTACCATCTCCAGATCCAGGTGGTTAGTGGGTTCATCCATTAACAGCAGAACGTGCTTATGTTCAAATCCGATATCAATCAGGGTTTTGGCAAGTGCAACTCTTTTTCTTTGTCCTCCTGAAAGTGTGTCTACTCTTTGCTGAAGGTGGTGAATATTAAGTTTGCCCAAAATCTCTTTCACTTTGGAATCAAAATCCCATGCGCCCAATTCATCCATTTTTATGATGGCTTCGGACAGCAGGCTGGCATTTCCCAATTCACAAAGCATTTCATAATTCTTGATGGCATTAAAAATGGGATGTTCAATATGAAAGATGTTTTCCAGGATCGTTTTGCTTTCATCAAAGACAGGTTCCTGGTCAAACAAGGCTACTGTAACATCTTTGTTTATCCATACTTTGCCATTTTCGGCCGTTTCCTGGCCGGAAAGTATTTTCAGCAGGGTAGACTTGCCACTTCCATTTCTTGCAATCAATGCGATTTTATCACCTTCTTCTACGTTAAATGAAATATTCTCAAAAAGTGGCTTAATGCCATAGGATTTACTCAGGCCCTCGACAGAAACATAATGCATGCGGCAAAGATAGGAAGGAGAACTTTCACGCAGATAGAGACGCAAAGTAAGCCAAGGTGCAGAGGTCGAGGCGTGCTACTTTTGCGCCTTGGCTTACTTTGCATCTCTCTCTGCGCGAAATATCACCTATTGTTGCTTGATCAGTTCAAGAGCGACATGAATAGTTACTGTATCACTCACTAAAACATTCCCCGCTTCCGTAACCGCATCCCAAAGTAATCCGAACTCCTTTCTGTTTACCTTGCCATTGACACTAAAGCCAGCTCTTGTGTTGCCCCATGGATCTTTGATAACCCCGCCGAATTCGGTATCAAACTTCACGTTTTTGGTTTTGCCCCGAATCGTCAGATCTCCATATACTTCATAGGAACCGTCTTTGTCAATATTCTCATACTTTGTAGTCACGAATTTCAATTGAGGGAAATTCGCCGCGTCAAAAAAGTCTGCCGACTTAAGGTGCTGATCGCGTTGCGCATTGCCGGTAGTAACGGAATCGACGTCAGCAGTAAAACTGACTTTTGCCGTCATGAAATCTTCTTCTTCTGTTTCAACCTCAATCTGGAATTTATCAAATTCACCAGTCACGTTGGTGATCATCAGGTGTCTTACTTTGAACTGAACTTCTGAGTGCGCAGGGTCGAGGGTCCATTTGTATTTAGCCATAGTCAATAGATTTAATGTTTAAACAACGAATATATCAAAAGCAGGGCAGGTGGCAAAATGTCCGCCGCCCATTTAATTCAAAATGTGGTATGCTATAGGAAACCTTGTATAGGGAGATAGTGACTTCTACTTATTCTTTCCGCCAAACAACCTCTTGAAAAATCCATCTTTCTTTTTTGGTGGCGGATTTTTATTTGCATCCTTAACTGTAACAGTAACGGAACCCTCATTGCTCCTGGTTGTCGTCGCTTCTTGCAATACTCTTTCTTCTTCACCTGACAATTTAGAATCGAGAGGAACTCTGGGTGAGGAAGTATCCAGGTATTGATTGGCGTTACCATTCCCCTGGTTATCACCTTCCGCGCCCGGAGGAGGAGCTTTCTCGATAATATTTTCATAATCAAGAGTTCCATTTTTCATGTCTTCCGGTTGCACAAATTTGGCGGTTCTGCTTAAACCAAGTGACTTATCTGCCAGTGCCTTGGCGTAGAAATATTCCCAAATTGGACGAGCAGCCTGCGCACCCTGGCCAAGATAATTGTTTTCAATACGAATAAATTGATCGTCACAACCTAACCAAACGCCTGCCAGCAACTGGGGTGTATAACCCATAAACCAGCAATCTGTATTATCGTTGGTGGTTCCGGTTTTTCCTCCCATTTCTGAAATACCCAAACGTTCTCTCAAACCAGCTGCGGTTCCAATATCAACCGGACCCTGCATCATACGGCACATTGTATAGGCCGTATTTTGGTTGATCACTTCTTTTCTTTCCGTGTCAAATCTGGCTAATACATTGCCGTTCTTGTCTTCAATCCTGGAGATATAGTAAGGCTTTGTGCTGAATCCACCTGATGGGAACATCGAATATCCCCACATCATTTCATACAATGATATATTAACGGCTCCAAGGCAAATAGAAGGATAGGGTTCCAGTGGCGACTGGATATTGATGTTTTTAAGAAATTCCACAAACCGCTTGGGAGTTACCTGCTTCATTATATACGCCGATGCGCAGTTGAGCGACCAGGTTAGTGCAGTTGCCATACTGACGCTGACTCCATTTCCTTTGCACAGTCCTCTTGCCGGTACCATCCCATATCCGTCAAACATCTGTGCCTGGTTTTCGCAAGGCGTTTCAGGAGTAAAGCCGACATCTTCAATGGCCTGCGAATAAAGAAGTGGTTTGATTGAAGAACCTACCTGACGTTTCGTATTAATGTTGACGTGATCGTACTTGTAACTTTTGAAATCAATTCCTCCCACCCAGGCTTTCACGGCGCCACTCATCGGATCCATCGCCATAAATGAAGTTTGCAGCATTTGGCGATGGTACTTAATTGAGTCCAGCGGAGTCATTATGGTATCCTTTTCGCGCTTGCTGTTCCAGGCAAAAACTTTCATTTGTACCGGCTGATCAAAGGTCTTTCGAATATCTGATGCCTTCATTCCTTCATCCTCCAGGTTTTGCCAGCGCTCACTGTTTCGGATAAAGGATTCAAGCGTGTTGGAGTGTTCTTTCCAAATCGTTCCTTTCCTGATGCTGTTTTGAGCGCTCATGGCTTTCTGTAGCGTTGGCAAATGCTTCGCCACTGCTTCTTCGGCGTAGATCTGCATGCGTGGATTGATAGTGGTAAAAATCTTCAATCCGTCTTCATAAAGATTATATGGCTCACCAGTCGCAGGATTTTTATGTTCCTTGCACCATTTCTTCAACTCGTCACGGATATAATCCCTGAAATAGGGGGCAAGTCCATTGTTCTCGTCGAGCTTTTTATAATTGGTGAGGTCGATTGGTTTTAATTTCAACCGGGTCCCTTCATCTGCGCTCAGGTAATTTTCTTCAACCATTCTGTTAATAACCAGATTTCTTCTTTCGATGGCTGCCTTTGGATTTCTCCTGGGGTTGTAAAGATTGTTGCCACTAAGCATACCTATTAATACAGCTGCTTCATCCACTGTTAAGCGATCAGGTTCCTTTTGGAAGAATGTGCGGGAGGCGTTTCTTATGCCGTAAACATTGTCACCAAATGGCACTGCATTTAAGTATAAAGCGAGGATCTCATCTTTGGTAAAATTTCTTTCAAGCCGGATCGCAATGATCCATTCCTTCAATTTCTCAACGACGCGACGGAATTTATTTTTCGATCCCTGCCCCAACATATATTTTGCCAGCTGTTGCGTCAAAGTGCTTCCGCCCCCGTCATGGCCTAATTTAACAACGGCACGCATGACACCCCAGCCATCAATGCCGGAATGTTCATAAAATCGCTTGTCTTCTGTTGCCAACAAAGCGTTTACAGCATTCTTGGATATATCCTTGAATTCTACATTGCTCCTATTGCTCTTATCCTTATAATATTTGCCCATCAGGGTGCCATCGTCAGCATAAACTTCAGAGGCGAGCATGATGGTTGGATTTTCCAACTCCTTAAGGGATGGCAAAGTGCCAAACAGACCAAAATTGATGAGGATGAGAAAAACAATGAATGTAGCGACGCCAACGAAAAAGACTTTCCAAAAAATGCGGACGGCTTTAGACATATAGTTATTGAATTGAATCTGGGGTTTTTCAGTTTACATTAGCAAAAACCCTACCCGAAAATAGTAAAAGTAAATTCGTTCTTAAAGGTGCTGATTCCCCAAATATCCATAAACTAAGCCACCTCATTGGAACGATATGAAGCTCAAGGTTGATGCAAAACGTTAAAACTTGCCTGGAAAATATGCAGACAGGAATTTTTTATACGCTGCAAAATCTTTATTATTTCTTAACAATTCCAGGTTTTCGGGAGTTATAATAAAAATTGTATACTTCGAAGGGGGAAGCCAGGGAATAATTTCTCGGGGTGCGAGTTTTTGCGCCTTCTCCATATAAGCCAGGGCCGAATCTGCATTTCCAAAGCTATTAATGACCACCATTTTGAGGGTATCATTGATAGAAATGCCCGTAATATCGAAAGTTTGGCTGTAATAATTTTCCCGGTTGTACCTGTTAAAGGCGTTTTTACTTTCGGTTACGTATACGGGATCTACCTTATTCATCAGGATAGCTACACCATGCGGTTTATCGGGAGTATAAGAAAATACGGAAGCAAAAACGGGCAGTTTTTTCGCCGCTGATGCAGAATCCACTTTTGGCCTGACCTTCGCCAGTTGGCCGCTATCAGATTTTGCCCTTTCCACTTTTACTTCCTTTTGGGTGATTTCCTTTGGCGCTGCTGCGGGTTGACTGGTGATGGCGGCCACGGTATCTTCTTTGGCTCGCTCTATTTTCAGATTGCTGAGGTATTCTTCGAGTTGTTTGCGCCGCTTCAGCACATCCATCATGTTCTGTGCTTTAGCCGCAATTCCGGTCTTTGGGTATTTACGGGTAATATTGGTTAATTGCGCAATGGCGAGACTATCCATCCTTATGTGAACATAATAAACCGCTTCTATATATAATAATTGAGGCGTCCAGTATTTCTCACCGTAGAGACTATCAGCTGTTTTCTTTTCATTCAGTGCCAGTTCAAAATTCCCTTCGATGAAGTCTGAATAAACTTGTTCATATTGCCTCGTAGCGTCAGTTCTGAACACCTTGTCAGGGTCGGTTGCATTTGGATCAGTCAATAGCTTGGTGAATTTGCCTGCTGCAAATCTCTGCTGCATCATATCCAAAATTCTTTTCGCATTTACTTCATCTCCCATTTTCTTATAGCAGTAGTACAAGTGAAAAAGGGTTTCTTCGTAATATTTGGAAGAAGGGAATTTAACAAGAAGGCTGTCGTATGAATTGATGGCCGAGGGATAATCTGGTATCTCGTCCTGATAGGCGCGGCCCAGATTGAACAAGGCATTTTCAATGGAATCCTGAGACTTCTGCAATTTGGCTGGTGTCAACGGTAAGTTGGCTAGCAGGGCCTCGCTTGATATAGCCGCCATGGACTGCTGGGGAGCTGCATTATCTCCTGCAACACCCTGGTTTCCCTGCCCGGGTGCACTGGGTATTCTTTGGCGTGCGACCAGACTGGAAACCCGCCAGTTGTCGGCATTTGGTCGATTGCCCCACTTCGATTTAAAATCAGAAAATCCCCTTGCTTTGATCGCATTATTGTTGAAATACCAGTCGCCACTGGCATTAGTTCCAAAAAGATCTCCCCCTGCATTGTTGCTACTGTTGAACGAAAAATTCTGACCTTCAGTTTGTTCCTCTTCCCTTAATCCCTGCTGCTTTCTCAACGTTCTTACCAACTTCTTTATATACGTGTTCCTTTCTTCCTCAGGCATGGCTGCAATTCTTTGCAGACTGTCCTGGCGTTCGATTGTATTCTGCGCTGCAACAATTTTAAGTAACGATCTTTTTTTGTCTTGTAAAGTCTTTAGGTTCTCCGCGATGGCGAAATCTGAAACATTCACACTGTCATAATAACTCTTAGCCGATTTGTAACGCTTGTCCTCCATCGCCATGTCTCCCAGCAGTATAAAAGCTTTGTCTCTTGTAGAACTATTTGGACTGGCATATTTCGCAGATTTAAGCAGGAAATTAATGGCTGCGTTCCTGTCTTTCCTTTCTAATTCCATTTCTGCCGCTGCATAATAAATGATATCCTGGTATCCGGCATAGACATCTTTTTTGGCCATTTTTTCCAGGGCCCGAACATTGTCCCGGATAAAATTTTCGCCTGCACTTTTTCCTTTGTTCTCGCGAATGGCATTCAGTCGTGCATAAACATCCAGAACAGGATCATAAGTGTGCTGTACTGCTTTTTCAAAATATTCCCTGGCAAGATCATGCTTGCCCGACTTTTGATAGAGTTGACCAATTAGAAATTCCCATCTCGCCAGTTCTAGTTTATTATTAGCATTATCGAGCGCCAGTATAAGGTGACCAGCTGCGCTATCATACATGTCCTGCTTATAAAACCAATAAGCTTGCATTTCCTGGAGGCTGGGGTTCAATCGGGCTGGAAATTGAGGATCATGCTTAAGTATTTCAATCAGCGATGCCGCTTTTGACATTTGACCTTTAGTAATAAAAGTCCTTATCTGCCAAATAAAAGATTCATTTCTGCTGGGGGGCAGGCTGAATGTCTTTTTGACAATATTTCTTTTTTCATTGGTGGAAATTGTCAAAGGTTGTCCACGTTCCTCGACACCGGAGTTGCTTCCAATAGGTTCCTGGTAACCGTCTTTGTCCTTCGGCGCATAAGCATAATTGACAAACTGAAAAGTGATCGATGCAGAATCGAGTTCTTTTTTGTAATAATATGCCTGACCCATCAGCATATACAGGTTATCATTCCAATCGTTTCGAAGATCGCGGATAAGAATGACGGTATTGATCTTATCCAGTAGAGAATCCAGGTTTCTTTTGTCGCGGGCGGTTATGTCAAGGCTGTAATTATAGAATGATATCAGCTGCGTATAGTCATCCTTATTTTGCGCTTTAGCCCGCGTAAGGATTTCATTTAACTTATTATTAGCGTTAAAATAATAATTGTAGTGGGTGATGGTATTTTGAACAAATCGCCTGGGTACTTTGAATTTTGTTTGATCGGTTTTTTCATAACCCAACGTGCGATTCTCATATTTTGCCGGTTTCTTAAGGTCGTCCGTGATACCGGCCTGTCCAAGGGAAGACTGGAGGCTTGATATAGCTACAATACAGAGCAGGCAAAAAAAGAACTTCTTTTTGCCATAGATAAAATGGTAATATCGTGCAGCTGAGTGCAGAAATTCGATCCTTTTCACCACGTCCTTAGGATTAGCCCGCAAACTATCTTATTAACTCATTTTCAAGAAAATTATTTTCATAAGTTGCCTGTTGATGGCTCTTGGTTTACAGACTTTAAGAAAATTATCAGTTTTAGCATCCGGAATGTTAAGGTTGACAACTGCCAACTCTCAACTCAATGGCGCGTGAAATTCTTAAAACTCCTATCTTTAAACCGGGAAAATCAACTATGGCCAAATTCGATGCCAATTCGACGCTGAAGCGCCTCCAAAACCGTTACCGCCTGGTGATCATGAACGATGATACCTATGAAGAGGTGGTGACTTTTAAACTTTCCAGATTGAGTGTTTACGTGTTCCTGAGTACTGTTTTTGTGCTTCTCACAGGGTTGACGGTAGCCCTGATTGTGTTCACTCCGCTCAAATTGTATATTCCCGGATATGGAGATGTGAATAATACTAAGGAGCTGCGTGAACTAAAAATGCGTACTGATTCGTTAGAGCAAGAGATGAGATATAGGGACCAGTATTTTCAGAGTCTGAAGAGCGTATTGCAAGGCAACACGAGCGTCAAGACTGATACTACCTCCCTGACAATTCCAAAACCTGAAAAAATTAACGATTAAAATCTGATACTATGTTTAATGCCAAATCCAAATCTGATGCTATCGATGAAAAACCCGTCGGTAACAGCACCAGCCTCATTGGTGCAGGAACCTCTCTTAAAGGTGATATCACCAGCAACGGTGATCTGCGGATCGATGGATCTCTTGTCGGAAATATCATTTGCTCTGCAAAGGTGGTCATAGGAGCCAATGGCACAGTAGAAGGTGATATAAGCGGACAACAGGCGGACATTATGGGAAAAGTGACTGGTACCATCAAAGTGAAGGATCTGCTTCAACTAAAAAGCAATTGCATCGTGAACGGAAACCTGCAATCTTCGAAATTGCAAATCGAGCCTACTGCCAATTTCAACGGCCAATGTCACATGTTGCAGGAAGAAACCAAGAGTGCCAATGGCAAAGCTACTTCTGATTCAAGGAAGGAAGCGATATCCCATTCTGCGGCAATCGCAGTATCTTAAGAGGTCATCGCAGGATAATGACCGGGCGGCTTGTCAATAATGAGTCGAACGGATATCTCATGCTCTCAGAGCGGTAGCTTCCCAGGTTTCATTTAACTTTGCAAACATTATTCTCATTTGAATGCAAAGTAATCTAAGTAAGACCCCTCTTTTGCGATTTCTGATCATATTCCTGGTTTTGTCAATAATGCTTTTCATCTTCCAAAACCGGATGAATCCTTCGGGTATTGATTTTGTGGTACTGCTGACAGGAAACGCCATCCTTTTTTTAGCCACGCTGGTCTCGTTCTTGATGTATAAGAGAGCATTTCAGCACAGCAATCCGCACTCAATCGTACGATTCATTTACAGTGGACTATTCTTCAAAATGGTCATTTGCCTTCTGGCAGCTGTTATTTACATCCTCATTTCCCGGCCAAATGTCAACAAGCCTGCTCTTTTTGGCTGTTTCATTATCTATATTATTTATTCTTACATTGAAGTGAGAACTTTAATGCAATTGAGCAAGCAGCAAAAAAATGGCTAAGA
>PSRA01000113.1 GCA_003175695.1 Bacteroidota bacterium
AAAAAAAAACTGCCCCCAGACTCTCACGAGAATGGGGGCATTGTCTTTAGAATTCGAGCACATTGGCCCAAATCATTCCGTTGTAAGTACCGCTCAGAGTTCCACTCACCAAGACCTTCAGGCTATCTCCGTTGGATACAGGTATCATGGAAGTAACACTACCAATCGTGTTGAGTGCTGCTACGACTGCTGGTGTATTTCCTACCAGAGAATTAGAGAACACCGGGAGTCCAGAAGAAACCGAAACTGTGCCAGCATGTGTCTCGCTGACCCCGCCAGAATTCGTGACCACCAGAGTCGTAGGAGTCGAAATGACGACTGGGAATGTTCCGTTATTACCGGAATTCGAAAAACCGGAAATGGTCACACTCTGACCATTTAAAGGTTCTACATTCGCCATCGCAACCTGACCAGCCTGAGATACACCGCTAGCATTGTTGACTGTGATGGTGGTGGTTGAGGATGCGGAGATTGTAAATGTGCCGTTATTCGCGGCATTAGCAAATCCACTTATAGTAACTGCAAGACCTGCCAGACCATTACTTCCGCCCTGCCCGAAGGTGCCTGTATACACGGTAGACCCAGCAGAGGCGTTAGCCGCCGCAGTCACAGAATACGCAGAAGGATTGCCGCCAAAAGGAATTGATCCAGTGTACAAAGTCAGTCCACCCACAGCTGCGGAAGCCGCAGTCAACGCCCCAGAGGTATTGCCAGCAGGACAGTAGAATGTATAAAACGACTGTCCGGTAGACGAGCCGTTTGTAGCTGCCACACAGAAGACATTGGCACTTGATGCAAGCTGTGGACCAGCCCCTAGAGTGCCGATGAAGTTGCTGGAGACTAGTACCCCGTTCTTCGACCCAGAGGGAGTGTACAGAGTCGATAAACCACCAGCCGGATTCAAAAGCTTCGCTGTCTTCAGTCCAGCCGTGGCGTCAAACTCAAGAATCTGAGCGATTGCGCTGAGATTGTACTGGACAACCGCAGCACCAGTCTGAGTCGTCGCCAAGGTGGCAGCAGCGTTAGCCAGAATCAAGCTTGTGCTAGTGCTGGCAAGGCACAGGAACGTGCCGTTGTTGTTGGAATCAACGCATCCAGTAATCACGATATTGAGGCCGACATACGCATTCGTCAAGTTTGACATGGTGGTGTTGGTCACCGTGTATGTAGAGAATGACTGCGTAGTCGCGGTCCCGGCATGAGTCTCCGACACAGAAGAGAGATTGACGAGAGTAAGGGTTGTGGTCGTAGAAGCTACGCACAGAAACGTACCGTTGTTGGCTGAATTCGTGAAACCAGTCACAACGAAGCTGTAGCCAGCGAAAGCGTTATTTCCACCGCCAGTGATGGTTCCTGTATAAGTCGCCAATCCACTGACAGGCGCGGCAACCGCAGACAAAGTCAGAGCCGTAGTCGTAGCCGCTGCAACAGCAGTGATGGTTCCAGAAGGATGTCCGGATACCGCCTCTGGGGCAAAAGAGAAAGATTCCCCAGCCTCGGCAATGTAAGTTCCGGTGGTCAGGTTCGTATTGATCGGCGCGGTGATGGTCGGTGCAGAGCCAAGGCTGAGGGTGTAATACGTGCCAGAAACTTTGACAAAAGGCCTCAGAGTGTATACGTTACCCTGCGGCTGTCCCGGCACCGTGTTCATGAATAACGAAGCTACAATGGCTCTACGGTTCGCGGGCACCGTGTACACGTCGGCTGTGGCGGAAGTGTTCAAAGTCCTGACTGCCGCGTTTACGATCTTTAGGTTAGGCAGTCCTGCGAACATGGAGAACTGTGGCTGATTGATGACGTCCGCTGCCGTGAGAGAGAAGTTCGATCCGGCGCGCGCAATAGGAAGCTGATCTGTTGACTGTGCAGGCGAGCCTGAGGGTAAAGCTGAAATCTTAGTATTCGACATTATGTCTCCAAGAGAATGATGCCTGAGTTATTCTCAAGCTCGAAAAAGTCTACACCATTTTCCATGAGCAGACCGTTGCTTATGATGGGCGCGAAGTTGTTTCCGAAATTATGCGGCAGGGTGACAGGATTTGTCTCAGTTCCGGATGTAGGTATAGGATTCCCGAAAGAGTGTGGCAAGGTGACAGAATCACCGAAATTGTGAGGGATCGTGACAGGGGTGCCCTCGTTATAAGTTGTCCCTGTCTTGTTAAGGTCCGTGCGATTTATACCGAGTGGTGACATGTCTCTCCTACTGCTGCTCTGTCCATCCGCCGCCAGACAGGGTCCAAGCTCCGCTAACGACTACTGCTTCGTAGAAATTGCCCGGAAGAACAATTCCAGACAAGCTGCCGATGACACCTGTTCCGGATATCTGCTGCGCTGACAACCCTGAAGTCGGAGGGTTAGAAGAGTCTGTCTTGAACACGATGATGTTCGCGCCAGAACTGTTCGTTATCGGGATGATCCAAACATAGAGCGGCTTACCAGTCGTGTTCTGAAAAACAGTGCCTATAGACCTACTACCTGTCACGACACTCTGCTGATTGGGACCGCCGCCGTCCGTGCCCTGCAGGAGAGCAACTCCACTGTTAGAGAAGTTGGTTCCGACGACCATTGCGTTGACGTTGTTGGCACTGTTGTTGGTGCCGTGGTCGCACTCGCCTCCAATAAGCTGCACCTGTGTCGTTCCGTGGGTTCCCCAATCAATTGATGGGTTTGCACCTTCGATACTGAAATTAACGAATCGAACACGTATGATGTCAGAAGCTGCAGTCGGCGCTGCAAAGACCAGTCCAGAACTGTTCATCTTGATATTCGTGAAGGTCGTGGTGTCTGCCTGTTGAATCGTGACGCCAGTGTTCGTCCCACTCATCTCGATATCGCTGAAGTGCATGTCTCCACCGGGGATAGGAGTGTTGTAAAGTATTCCAGACCCTCCAACGAAAGAGACCATGTACAAGTCTCGGAACCAGCAAGATATGACCCCGGTACCAGTCTTAACCCCGCCCCAGAGATTGTTCATATGGATGTTTTCTATATGAAGTCCTGTGACGTAGTGCCCCGCGCCGGACGCACTGGCGACGTTAAAGGCGTATCCGCTGATAGGGGTGATGCCAGAGGCCTGTGAAATTTCAAAATTACGAATGACCGCACCATGACCTGTCGTGGTCGTCGCCCCACCCGTGATCTGATAGTTGACTGTGAAAATATCCGCAGTCGTAGAGCGATTCCAGATGATCGTTGCTCCGGGTCCGGAACCTTCAAACTTGATTGGGTTCGAGATGGTGAATCCGCTCGTGATGTTGAAATTCCCAATTGGCAGAATGACAGGGAATCCTGATGCGATTGCTGAAGCGATAGCGGCGGTGTCGTCATGATTTACGACAGCGCTCACGACCGTTGTCGAAGCGGCTGCGGTCAAAGTGAAAGTAGTGCCGACGATATTCGTGACCGATGTTACTAACTCAGCGCCTGCGGCCCCTGCTCCAGCGACAGCGATGCCCATACCGATAGACCAACCCGCAGCGCTAGCGACAGTCAGGGTATGAGAGCCGTTGGTGATGGAGCCTGTAGTAGTCGTGTTTGAACCTGAGGCATTGTAACTCAGTGTAGGATCGACTGCGCCGCCCGGATTTGTACCTGCCGAACCGTTGCTGGCTGCGGTGATTCTGCCCTTGGCATCAACAGTCAAATTAGTGTTAGTGTAACTGCCCGGAGTCACAGCAGTATTTGCGAGTGTTGTCGCAAGAGCCCCGGAAGTCGTGACATCTCCAGACAGGTCTCCATTCGTGATGGATGTTGACCCAGAGAACTTGGTGAGGTTACCGCTGGATGGTGATCCCGTAGTCGTCACGGTACCGCCGCCTCCACCACCGCCAGCCGTGGTCTGCAGAGTGCCGTCTTGAAATCTAATTCCAGCCGGGGTTAATCCGGGGGTCTTTGATGTCGTCATTACGTTCCTACTCCCATCATCATGAGGCTATTTGATACTGAGCCGACCAATTCTACCGCCACACCAACCCACGTTGCAGAGCTGCTCAGAGTTCCGGAGAGTTGCACAGTTCCTGCTCCAAGAGAGGTCAAAGACGAGACATCGCCAGCAGTCTGCCTATCGCTGCCAGTGTTGAGTTGCTTTCTTTGCGTTACGGTTCCACCAGTACCCGTAAAAGTTCCTAGAGTGACAGATGCGCTGGCGAAAATCATGGTGCCGACGAAATAGCTGCCTGTATCACGCAAAGCTGCAGAATTGGATACAGACGGAGCTGTGCTAGTTCCAGTTCCTCCGGTCTGGCCGACTGCCCGAGTAGCTCCCGTATAATTCAAGACTACCATGCTGGAAGCGCGGGCGGTAGTCCAGTTAGCTGTGAAACCTGTAGCGCCTGTAGATGGTACTTGATAAACATAAGCGAAGCCGCTGACAGAGGGCTGCTGAGCAGACAGCGCAGTCAAAGGGTTGGAGTTATTATCTACAATAGTCTGTGAAGAAATGGTATTGTTGGTGCCGAGAAAAACCACAACCCAGCTACCAGCAGGACAAGTCAATCCAGATACGGACAGAGTCGTGACTGTCGATGCCCCTGAGGATGCTGTTCCGCTTCCGCCGCTATTGAATGAAATTCCCATAAACTCCTAGAAGTTTGCTGACTGCTTAATGAATTGTGCAACGTACCGAATCGTAGCGTCCGCAGCACTAATAACAATCGTCCACGCCGTGTTGGAGTTCGAGGCCGGGATAGGAACATCCCAGTTGATCGCGATGGGCCAAGAGCCAGCCCCCGCAGTGCCAATGGCCTGCGAGGCGTAGCCGAACACGTATGAGTTCGTGCCGTCAGAGATTGTGACCGTGATATATGCCGCCACGCTCTCCGCGCTCAGCGTCAGGACCAAAGATTTTAGGTCCGTAAAAAATCCAGACTGAGCTGCTAGCAGTGTCGCCGGGGTTGCTGATGCTATACTTCCTGTAGCCATCAAGACCTGACTACGTCTATAAGACTGTGTCAAAAGATTTCCACTAGGAGAAATCTGCAGCGGGGATGCGCTCCCATTCGACGGTGTCGGAGCTGTTGTGTTGTAACTTCCAACCACGCCAGCTGTTAAAAGATTAGCTGGAGGGGCGGTCTGAGATTGTAGTGCAATAGCTACCGAACCTGTTCCGACCACAACGCTAGTCAATACGGCTTGGAAAAAGTTGAAACCAGAAACGTTGAACGTTATGACGTTGCTTCCTGCAGTCAAGGTCCACTGTGCAATAGGCTGGAAACTCGCCGGAATTGTACCGTATACCGGGAAGTAAGTCGTGCCATCGACAGATGCCTGAAAGCTAAGAACGCCGCCTGTGATGGTGCCAGAATTAACCATAGGAACAATGACGGTAGACTGCCCAGCTGTGGGAAGAGACAAGGTCGTGTTGACGGTCGTGGAACTGGTCCAAGAGGTAGAGATGTTACCAGTTGCTGTTCCTGCGCCGTAAGTAAGTGTGATGGCGCAAGTCCAGACACCAAAAGTAAAGACGTTGCCGTAGGTGTCAGTGACCTGTGCTCCGGGGGCTTTCATTGCCTCGCTGAAATTCAGCGTCAGGTTGCCGCCAGAGATAGCGACGGTAGCAGTCGGAGCATCATAGCCCACGACAACGTTATTCGGACCTTGTCCAGTCCAAACTACCGTGCCGTCAGTCAGAGTAGCATTCAGGGTTGAAGTGAAATTAGGCCATTGACCGAGACATTGCCACGTCACGCCGCCGTCATGTGTTACCGTACCCGAAGCGACGTTGAGTCCGAAGTTGACCGGAATCGCCCCACCAGAAATTCCTGCCCCTGTGACCTGATGCCCGTTACCAAAAGAGTCAAGTATAATCTGGTTCAAAGTGAAAGCATTTGTCGGCAACCAAGAAGTGTTGAGCGAGGTGCCGGGAGTAGTTACTTTCTGCAAAGTACCGTTGGGTGCGGCAATAATCGTATTCAGAGTATAGGCTTTGTTTTTGGCCCAGACTCCGGGCAAGCCTGAGTTTTGCTGCTTGGTGATTACCGCCGTGCCAGAAGTCGGAGCGCCGAATCCCTGACTGATGAGTCCGAGGGATGCTAGACTCTGGGTGAACGATGTGGCAGACCCGTCCCCGGTCAGCGTTAGTATGATCTGACTCTGCGCGGTGACAGACGATCCCCCCTGCGCATTAGGCTGGGAGGAAGAATTAGAGTACGTCGCTGTGATTGCCATGCTTACCTATTCTTGACATATTGCGCTACGACATAGAGTGAAGAAACGCTGGCACTCGATGTGGCTGTCCATGCCGTGTTTACTGTAGTAGCAGGGAGAGGCGCTGGTAGAGGGACCACCATACCGCCATTAGCCGCTATTGAGTAAAGATAACTAGCCGTGCCGTCACTGACTGTTACAACGACCGGGGTGGCGGAAGAGTTGGTGATGACCAGACTGATGATGTCCGTGAATACGCTCGCTATAGCCGCCACAATGGTGTTTGCAGTGTTGTTGGTAATGGTGGTCGCCTGTGCAGCAATGAGGTCTCTCGGTGCTTGTGGCAGAACCACGAGACGTCCAAACTTGTCAAGCATGAACGGGGCTAGGTCTGTAGCGGTAAATGCGGACGGAAGTGCCGTTGATGCCACACCGCCGACCTGAATTGCGTTAGCCGGAGGGGCGGCGTTCGTCGCCGCATCAAACGCAGCACCAGCATTTCCTACGACTCCAACTTTCTGTACACCAGAAGCTGCCGTTGCAACAGAAGCTCCAGCAATTTGCGAAATATTATTAACCCAAGGTGAGGTTCCCTGAGTCGCGGAGACTGTGCCGCTGACAGGCTGGGTGACAGCCGAGCCGTCTACCTTAACCGCCGTGGCGTTCGCAGCAGTGTTGGCGAGAGAAACCTGCAGCGGATGCGCTGCTGTTCCTAAGATGTTCGTGCCATCCGTGACTTCGACAGGCCAAGAGTTAGCCGCAGTATTAGCGGTGCCCTGATTTGCCGTAACGGTTCCGGATGCAGTTGCGTTGACGTTGAGCTTGCCAGAAGTAAGAGAAGCACGAGAGGCTGTCACGATCTACAACGGCAACGCAATCTGCCTCTATCATCTGTCACATAATACTTTTTGTTGACTTTGGCGCGTTTGTGCGTACTCTGTGTGCGCCGATTTTAAGACGCCTGACGGTGATGAGAGCAGCCGATAGGGTTCACCGAACCCTGCTCTTGCCTGCATTCCGTTGGTCTAGCGGCTACGATGCTCGTCTCCAAAACGATGCGACGGAGGTTCGAGTCCTCCACGGTCTGCCAAACTCCAGTAATAGCATTTTATGCCGAGACTAAAGAGCGGCGTCTTAGATACCGACATAGGCATGCACCAGAGCGCGCGCTAGTCCGCCGATGACCGTTCCAGCAATGAACCAGTTGCGCTTTGACTTTCTAGACTCAGCCTTGACCTGCGCTATTTGCGCCTTACATGCGGCGTCGTCAGCCTTGACTTGTGCATTCAAAGCACTGATAGAAGTGTTGGCAGCATCGAGCTGGGTCTGCTTAGAATTCGCAATCTTTGTTTCGTCATCTAGATTGCTCTTTACTACCGGGAGTTCCAGAAGATTTGAAACAGTACGACGAGCCCCAGAATCAGACACGCTAAGGCCGACTCCTGTATTAGTGATGTCACCTTCCCCTCCAATCTGCTGCTGCCATTGTTTAGCAACATCAGTCAACGGGGCGGTCTTGATCTGCGCCTGCTGCTGAATGAGTGCGGAGTTTCTCTGATTAATCTCCGCAATCAGTACGGAGATTTTAGCTTGCTGCTGTTGGATCGTTTGCTGATAGACCTGCGCGGCTTGCTGAGCGGCGGTCTGGGCTGCTTGAGCCTGCTGCGCTGCGACGTTCGCTATTCGCGAATCACGATCAGCGACGTAGTCAATGTACTTGTTACCGACAAAAAGCGTAGCTGCCAGCACCAGCGTTGTCAGAACTATTCTTTCATGCTGCTTGAGCCAGCTCTCGGCCTTGCTGATTTCCGTTTGGGCTGGCGGCGTTGTCACTGTCACATCTCCTCCTACTTTACATGCTTGGGAAGTTTCTTTCCCTTCGTCGCTGCATCGAACTCTGCCAGCTTTTTCTTTCCAAGAACTTCTGGATGAGCGTGCATGTATCCAGCCTGCGCTAGACTTGCGAACGGGTTAGCCGGGACCAGCCCTCCACCGACTGGGCCGAACTGAATCTCGTGCTTTCGACCAGTCGTGCGAGACATGATCGTTTCGTGCTCAGAGGTATGTTTTGGGGCTTTCTGTTTCACCTCTGCGCCGAACTTGTCTTTCGGCATTTCGTTCTGCTTGAGATAAGCTTTCTTGTCACAATCTTTGTTCATTTTAGTCCTGCCAAAGTTTCTCGATCATGTGCGCGGGCGAGTCTCCAAACGCTCCGTGCTTGTTGAATCGTACAGGCGGCGCTGGACGGTTGGCCTCAGCAGTTGCCTGCTCTGCTACGTTCTCTGCTTCCTTGATGTTCACAGTCGGGCGCTGAAGAGCGACATTCGTCTTCATTGCACGACCGATTGGGGCGGTCGGTTGTCTCATGATTCCTTCATCAAATGAGTTTGCTTCTTTCTCATAAAAGTATAAGCCTCACCAGTCCTAGACTATGGTGAGGCAATGGAGCGGTGCTAACAATAAGGTCACTTGCTCTAGGCGCTCTTCTTTTCACCCGTTGTAGTAACTCTGGAACCCCTTGACACAGGTGCTCCGGCTGCTTCTAACTCTTCCTGAAGCAACGCCAGCGCACGCCATGCCATCTTAGCTGAATGCCTGATTCCATCAGTATCAACAGTGCCTCGTTCTACAAAATGTCGAAGCATGGTGTCCGAGTGGTCAGTAGATTTTCCCCGTGCCCAATGAAGCGGTTGGCCGGGATTGTGTTGGTCATTTCCTGCTTTGGATACCTTCGCAATTTCAATCAGCGCGGCTGTAAAATAATCCAGCACTCCTGAGGCTAGCGGTATCGCTTTGCGCTCTTTTGCATCAACAGGCAGTTCACTCACTTCTCCTCCATTTTTATAATACCTTCATTACGAACTACGTGATAGGCGCGGTCGTCGTATAAAGCCTTGCACCAGTAATCCTTTTTGTTGGTTATCGGTAAAACTTGACCGAACACCCTAAGGCACCAATCTTCAACAGGTTTTTTAACCTGCTCTTCAGTCAAGTCAGAAAAAAGCGGATGATAGCAGTCCATTCTGGCAGTGAAGATTCTGACATCCTCACCCTCTTGCAGCCATCTCTTGACCTGTTCCACCATAGCAGGTATGGGCTCACCAACCTGCGTATAATCTGCGGGCCAGTCGCAGTCAAAATTAGCCAATGTTCCGTCGAAATCGACCGCTATCCATCTCTGTTTTTTAGAAACATCCCAAGCAACTTTGTGCTGAGTGTAACCAAATTTTCTCTGTACAAAATCCAACTGATTACACACCTTGCACAGAACGTTGAAATACTCTTTTGCAGATTCACCCAGTGTCAAAACATAATTCCACAGCTTTATGCCGGACTCTTTTCTTACCGAGCCCCCGCCGTTCAGGTGATTTACTTCTAAAATGGGAAGAGCATCACAGCCGCATCTGTGACATCTTGGGTGGCCGCCGCACAAAAATGTTAGGGCTTTTAAACGCACTTCTTTATGGTACTGCTTGTACCGGAAATCCCTCTGCTCTTTAAATCTATAATGGATTGATATAGCAGCAACTTCCGGTCTCAGGCGGCGGCATAAATTACTACAAAACCTTCCAACATTGTGGTTCCGGCGCAAATAGCATGTCCGCACTTGGAAGGGTTTTTTACATCCCTCACAAACGCGGTCAACCCACTTGTCCGGATTTTTCATTGACTCTCCTCGCCACGGTCAAGCTCTACGCCCTCATTGCTCACGACAACGATTGGAGTCTTTGAGTCGATAATCTTCTCGACGCTGTAGCCAAGGATGTAGAGCAGGTCTACATACTTCTGCAGCACGTCTGTTTTGATAAGCGTATAGGGGAGCTTGTAAGTCGTTTCTTTCTTCCCCATGACCTTATCAGCCGTGATGATTGTCAGGTATGCCTCAATTCCCATACCAATCGAGCCATCCAGCCTGACTACTTCTTTCTTTTCTTCTCCCATATTCTCCTCCAGAATTTGGCCCCCGCGCCGGACTCATCAGTCAACTCGACGCAGGGATAAATCTAAGCTTTCCACTTTCCACCCTTCATGGTCACGATTGCACGCTGACCATTCGGATAAAGAACCACATGACTATGCGACCAACTTGAAGGGCCGACAGTGTAGTCCCAATCGCGCGTCAACTTTGAAGACGTGCCAGCCACATACAGCCCGTGATAAATGCCGCACGAATGTGTATGCGCTGTCGTTGCTTTCTTGCCAATCTTAGCCAGATTTGATGGACTACCAAAAGCACCGTCAGGACCAAGATGCCCGTGCATTCCACACTCAACCTCACGAATCTCAAAAGACTCGTCTGGCAATAGAAATTTAATTGCTCCCGGCTTAATCCCGGCCTCAACTTCCATAACTCGTTGAATGAGGTTGACGTTTTTAGGAACCGAACCCGCGCGAATTTGCTCATACATGTAAGTCTGTAGGCGTAGGAACAATTCGGCATTGGCAGGGTCATAACGATAGTCGTACTTGTTCAACCAACTTTCCAGCCAATATCCATCATGATTCGAATCCGCCACAACTGTCTTACACCAAGGACGAAGATATCGTTCCACTACTTCTTTAGAGCGACTAAGTTCCTCTTCTACTCGATGCAGTCCACGCAGCCAGCGATGAAAGTACAAATGTGGCAGCGGGGCATGTTTGACATAGTGGCGATTGATGGACACGCCTTCTAGAATGTCGTGAAGGAACTGGTACTTCGGTCTCAGTTCATCCAACATATTGAGAGATGCTTCAACAACCTCAGGCTGAACATTGGTCGAATGTAAATCACCCCAAGTGACTGCCTCAATCGCCGCATCTGTAGAGATGATCTTTCCACCTTCAGCGACGACGTTCAAATCCTGAATATTGTGCCCGTTCTTGCGCGCGGCGACCTGACGAACCCACCAATTGCCTTGAGAATCTACCTCGACAAGCAGGAACGCATACCGATGATGGTGCTCAGCCTTGATGCCCAGTTTCTTCTGCAGGTAATTCATCTGGGTCACAGTACCTGTCGTGTAAATCATCTTGACAGGCATGTCAGGCGTGGTCGCGATGGACCGCATCTCAATCTTCGTATGCGGAAAGACAACGCTGGTCGAACCGCCGTAGGTCTCCAGTCCGGAGATTGGATTATCTTCGGTCGGTAGAATGTTCATGTTCCCGGCCCAGAGCAGTCCCGGTGCTAGTTCGATTCGTTCATCACTGATGTATTGCGCGAAAGCTGGGTCAAACCACAGAGTGTTCTCATATGGTTTCTTCGTACCCTTCTTGACAGCGAGCTTGCCGTAATTGTTCTGGTTGTATGAGAACGTCCCGACAAGAATCTTGGCGTGATAGTGTTCTGCCATCGCCTGCAGGTTCTCCCAAAACTCTTTGTGAACGTGCGTGTTGTTCTGCGCTGATGTCAGGATGTAGCGTTTAATTTCTCCTGCCTCTGGCAGTGAGTGACGTTGCGCTTTAGCTTTCTTCTTACCGCCCGCGAGCGGCTTCTTTCCGATACCGACTTTCGCGATGTTACGACGGACGGAGCTTCTGCTGCATCCAATCTCACGCGAGACTGCTGAGACGTTGCCGGAGTGACGATTAAAGCTGGCAATGATCTTCTCACGTAAACTGACATCTGTGCTAGTCTTAGCCATTTCTCTCCACTTTCTCCCCCAGATAGGAGCTATTTACGTTTTCTATTTGCAGGTTGACGAGTCACGGTCTGACGCTTCCGAATTACGGGTTGCGTCGAAAACTGAACCTGATTTCTCACCAACGTCTTAAGGCTTCTGTCTACAGAGCCTAGAACTTTGTCTTGTTTCTGCAGACTGAGCGTCATGGTCGGGAAATGATCTGTGACCATCTTGTCAATCTGACCTACTGCCCTATCAGCAGTCTTGGATGCTGCCTGATACCAAGCTGAGAACTTCCAGACGATTGCAATCAAGGCCGGAGTTGTGAAAAGACCGCTGTGTGCATACAGCCATTCAAAAGTGTTAAGGGAGTTACTGTCCAGCACTACTGCCTCCTGTATCTCCCCCATTCTTTTTTTCGAACCAGTCTTCCTTAATGGAATGACCTAAAACCATGCCTTGAATCGTGCCGACTAAAGCGACGTAGCTCATGTCAAGGCGATGAAACCACGCTAGAGCTGTGCCGAGAGCAAGCTCCAAGAACGCAAAGAAAGTATGCCTTCCTTGCATCCAGATCAAAATCTTTTTGAACATACCTACCTCATGCGAAGAACGTCAGACCATTCAAATTGGCGACCTGTGGATGCTGCCGCAACCCTGTGGCGGGGTTCTCTGCGACAATCATTGCCTTGAACCAATCTCGGCCAATATGGCTCAATTCTCCCCAGTATAGAGCGCCATTTGTCATGTCTGGTACGGAGCCATCGTAGATGCCGTCAACAGCCTGTAGCATCTTCATGAATGAAGGCTCCCAGATAGCGGGATGTTCTAGGGGCGGAAGCTCGTTCTCTGCCATGAACTTAGGGATAGTGTCGATGACGACGAGACATGTGCCCCATCCGCATCGAACCCTGTTCATGATCGCGTGCATGACAAGCTGCCCTGCCATATGCCCGCCAGCGTAGGTCTTAGACCAGCGCCAGCCCATCTCTACGAGTTTGGCTTTGCAGTAATCATCTTGTCTTAGCACATTTCCCCCTATTGCTATATTAACTGATTCCTACAAAAACGTCAACACCTATTTTTCAGTCATGAAGACTTTCCCATTAAAATGTCTGGGATGATTTTTTGAGGGTTTGCCTGTAGCTTTAGTAGATGCCGACTCCGCTTTCGGCTCAGGCAACTCCTCGTGTGTCACAACCGGATACTGGAAGCGGTTCGGCAGTTCCGCTTCCTCTTCCGGTGTGACTTTTGCTTTACTTCCGAGACTGTTAAATCTCAGATACTCATCTCGGGTCAGCGGTGCGCCGACTTCCTTCATTAGTGCAAGTACAGGACTGAATGTCATTGATTTGCTCCAAATGCAAAGTCGGTCTGTCCGGGCTCTGATTGCCCGCCGGACTGCTCCCACTGCTCATCGGTTATCCAGTTCGGCTTAGAGAATCCACCTGATGCCTTCAGAATCTCTTCGCGGGCTTGGTCCAGAGTGATCTGCCCATCCTCGTGCGCCGCCCAAATGTCATTGATTGCTCGCCGCAGCTCTGGAGTCTTCTTGACATCACCCATGAGGGAACGAATTCCTTCCCAAGTGATAGATTGAAGTTCGCGGGGCTGAACCCCGAGTTCCTTTGCTGCGCGACGAACAGCCTCTTCATAGACCGGATAAGAGCCTCGCAACCCTGTTCCAGCGTGTTTAGCCGGAGAAGGCGTGCCTGCTCTGTTACCAGAACCGAAGTTGTGCATGACCTCGATATCGTCACCGCTAAACGGTTTCAACATTGAGGCACCGACCTGATGAGTGTCAACCGTGACGTGACCGCGTTCTGACCACGGGTTGACAATGTTGTTGTAGAAGTTGCGAATCTTGTGGCCGTTACCCATGACACGATTGATGTTGTCAACCGAGCCGTCTTCCAGAATTGAAAGAGACTTTGCCATCGGGTCGATGGAGTTCCACGCCAGCGTCTGACTCCCCTGTACGCTTCCGTCAGGAGCGTAGATCGGGGTGTCCGGCGCGCTGTGCGCTTCATCTAGGACGCGAATCCACATTGCCTTTTTTGCAAGCAATGCATCCGGGTCTTTCGCGGTCAGCTGGTTGTATCGCTTACCACGTATCGTATCCATCATACGACGCATCGGCTCACTGACCTGACCACCGTTTCGAATATCCGAAAATGAATTATCCATCTTCGAAGTCCACGCGTGATTCTGGTCATTGCGCCAGTGCTCAATGATTCGCTGCGCCTGTCCAACGTTGTTGTTCCAGTCATTCTGCGGAGAGAGTGCCGCTGTCACCGCTGCTGACTGTTCGTGACTGATTCCGTTGTCTTGCGCCAACTTCTTTGTTGATTCGTGCGCCGTCTCATACCATTGGCGCGCGGTGTTTCTGATGACCTCAGGAGTAGCTCCGTAGAGCCACTTGAGATTGCTCTTTGCGTGCTCGACAAACTTCTCGATTGCCGCGTCCGGGTTCGCCGCATCAAGCAGGCCGCTGATACCATTGTTTTTGTAATCAGCGAGCGCCGCAACAAGCTTTTGCTTGATACCAAGAACAGGCTTTCCTGCCTGAGTCATGCGGGACGGGCTTTGACGATCTGCTTCATCGAGAGCATCAATTCCGGCTAGAGCAGAAGGGTCATTCTCCATCGAAGCAGAGGCTGAGAACGGCTGTCTTGTGCCGATTTCTTTTGCCGCTAATCCTTTCCGATAAGCAGCTTCCGCCGCGACTTCAGGACGAGCTAGACCTTCTGTTCCAATGAGAGATTTAATCTGCTCAGATTTTGGAAGCGGGCGCGCATTGTTCGAGCTGATTTCCTGAGTGATGTTTCCGTCAGGATCGACTTCTACAATAGCGTGTCCGGGGGAGGCAACGCGGTCAGCAGTGTCTACACCAAAGACTGGAGTCCATCCAGACTTAGCGCCAGCCTTGCGGGTGTCTACGTCATAGACGCGGAGTTTCTGCGCCTGACGAGAAGTCTCACGGCTGATGGCCTCAGCAGAGCCAGCGCCTTCAGCGCCGGGAGATGAAAGATTTGGGCTGGTCGGCTCAACATCAGACTTCGGGGCTTCTTTGTCCCAGTCCAACTGAACCGCGAACGGATGACCGTTGACAACCGAGTGGTACGGCTCTTTAAGAGCCTCTGCGCCTTTCACAAAACCTTTGACCGGAACCAGAGTGTTCTTTGAGAGGATATGCAGTCCGTCGTTTGTCAGTACACTGTCCTGTCCGTACTTTTTACCGAGTTCGAGCGCGTCTTCGGGGGTGATGTTCGGGACAAAGAAAGAGTGCTCCTTCTGTCCTTCGACATTCTCCATGACGCCTTCAACCGTAACCGGACGATAGCCTTTCTGACGAAGGTCACTCATCAACTCCTGATTGCGCGCCGCGTTCTCCGCGTCAGAAAGTCGGGCGTTGCCCGGATTCTCTGCGGTGAAAGCGGCATAGGGGTGACCGTTTTCGATGTGCGAAATAACAGTCTCCGCGTTGCCTGCGTGGAACTCAGAAGGCAGTATGCCAGCTTTGTTCTCTGCGTAAGCGCGTTCAGCGGGCGGGACATATCCCTTCTCGCCCTTCTTGATTATGTTGCCAGCTTCGTCGCGAACCTGTTTGCCAAAGTTGACCCAGTTGTTCTGACCACGGGTTTCAGTCGTCAGTGCAGGTACAGCTTCAGAGTCAAACATCTGAGCATGGGTCTTGTAAGCGCCCTCTTCTCCCTTCGGGCCAAACTCGAAACCAGTCGCAGCATGACCGTAGAGGTCGTGAACTGCGCGCAGCTTTTCGTTATAGGTCAGACCAGTTTCCGGGTCAACCTCAGCCAGAGGATGGTCAGCAGATACTTCACCGCCGCGAAAGAAAAACAGATGCTTGTTTTCATCCACATCTTTCATCATCTCTTTGGAGTTTTTATAGGGCTGGCCTTCTTTTTCCCAAGGTTCAAATTTGAATCCCTGAGACGTGGCGTGATCCCATTGCTCATCAATGCCCTTCTTAAGAGAATCATAAGACGCTCTCACAGCCGGACGGTTAGGCTCATGTTTCATTGCCTCATATGCGTCAGCGATTGCTTTGCCCTGAGGGTGCGCCTCTGCTGCAACAGGCTGAATGGGCTCTTTGCCTTTGGAGGCATTGAACTCATCTGCGCTGGCCGCCGCGCTGTTCTTTGAAGATGGCGGCTCTTCACCTTTTATTGGAGCGATGTCCCTGATTGCGTTCTCAAGGTCGCTAGAAGCTTTTCCATAATCTACGACACGAGATGCACCACCGGGGGTCTCGATGTATACTCTTCCGCTTCCCATCTGCGGAGTCCACTTCTTGATTCGAGCGAGCTGTTCAGGGGTAATTCCTTCTTTTGGTATAGAAAGAGAAAACTCTCTCTGACCCATAGAGCCGCGTGAACGAATGCGAATTCCACCCTGCTCATTGATAAAGCGCTCGCGTGGGGCTGGGACATCAGTTGCCTTACCGCCAAGCATCTGGTCATGAATACTGCCCGGACCCATTGCGACAGGTCTTCCATCAGCAAGTATGAACGCAGCCTGACCGGGGTCATCTGCTGTGCCATACTTTTTTACCAATTCATCACCAGTAGGAAGTTTGCGGGTAGCGGCGTTCTTTGTACCTTTGCCCACCGAGCCGGGAAGTCCAGCTTCACCAGTCTCACTCTCCCACATGTCACGGGCAGCGTCTTTAATTCTGTCAACCCAAGACTGATTTTTAGACATAGCTTCAGCCACAGGTTGCATGTTACCAGACTTCAAACCCTCGGTCAAGGCTTTAGCTGCTTCTTGATTGCTGATTGCTTCTTGGAGAATTCCGCCAGCAAGGGAGTTTCCTGCATGCTCTGCTAAAGACGCACCAGTAGCCGCCTCAATCAAAGAGCCGAAACCTCCATGAATTCCAGCCGCAATCATAGAAAGCTTAAACAGGTTCTTCAACCACGGTCCAGCTTTCGCCATCTGCTGCTGGTCATCAAGAACCTTGGACAATTCCTTAAGCTCAGAGACATGTTCTTGAGAAAGTCCCATCCGCTCAAACAATGTCGTGCCGTTCCTGTCAATCTGGTCGGCCTTGTCGATAACGTTCCGAAGAACTCTGCCCTTTACCGTCCAGTCAGCTCCCTCGATATCAGACACACCTGTAGCTTTCTTCAGCGCCTTTGCGAAGTCAGTTGCCGCCGCACCTTTGCGCCAGTTAGCCTCAGCCGTATCGACGTCCAGACCTTCACCCTTGAGCTGTTCGCGATACTGGTCATAGAAGGCTTTCTTGTCAGCGCGACCCTCGTCAATCAAAGACTGGTCGTTGGTTGCGAATCCTTTCTGAATTTTGTTCTGTGCCTGAGAAAATTTATCATCAGTCAGCTTATCCAAACGCTGAAACACAGGCTGAGCCTGCCGTTGCAGGTCTTCACCATGTGCGTTGAATCCGAAGCGGTCCTGAGGAGTCAAAGCCGACTCAGCCTCAGAGCCCATTGCCTCACCAGCTGTACCGCTGATCGCACGAGACACTTCGGGCGCGGTCTTGGTTTGGGTAAACTTTTCCGCCACTTCCGGAGCACCAGCTGCCGTTATCCTACCTGTGCGCGTCTCCGCAAGCGTAGGAATCTGCGCTCCACGAGTCGTCTCAGTCACAGTCGGAGTAGCGTTCTCAAGGATAGCTGCCTTAGCCGCGCCTGCACCTTTAGCAACACCACGAGTCAGTGAAGGAACAAATGCAGGAATAGCGTTAGCAATGACCTCTTTCAAATTATCACGGGTCGGGTTGGCACGAAAACGTTCCATTGCTGCGTCAACGTCATTCGCGAGCGGGACCATACCAGCCGCGTGCTGCGCGGTCGCAGCCCAGTCACCCTTCTTCGCCGCTTCCATCATTCTTTCTTTTGCGACTTTACTAGACTGGAACTGCTCATCAATCATCTGATAGAGCGGGTCATTCGGGTCTTGCGGAGCGTCTGTGAACAGGTGCGTCAGAGAAGCAAGTGCGTCTCCATAATGACCTTTTCGGAATTTATCCTTGAAGTCAGCATAGACACGATGCTTTAATGCTTCAGACTCATCCTCCATCTGCTTCTCGACATCCTCATTGGGCTGTCCGGCGAGTTGGTAGGCAATCGCTTTGCCGGGGAGTTCAATCGCTCCCTTAGCGAGACGGCCAATACCCGTCACACCGCCAATCGCTGCAGCCTGTGCAGTACCAAGGTCCAGACCTGCCTTCGGGCTAGGAGTCTGTGCCTCTTCTACCTTAGGAGGAATAGTTGGAGCCGGAGCAATAACTTCTTTCTTATCTCCAAGCCCCACAGATGGGACAGTGAATGAAGGCGCAATAGAAGGCTGAGAAACAGCCTGTGTTCCGTCTGGTGCCGGAGGAATGCTTCCTTGAGATTGGGGAACAATAGAGCTTCCATCAGGCGGGGCTGGAATATTATTCATGTCGCTCATAAGGATATCAAACCTTCCTCAACCTCTCTATGACAGTTTGAACAAAGCAGCACGCACTTCTTTGCCTCTTCCACAATCTCAGCCCAAGGCGCTTTGCCTCCTGAAATAGTGAATAACTTTGTTTTAGGATCAAGATGATGAAATTCCAGAGCAGACATGCACTTCATGTAGCCACAGACCTTGCATTTTCCTCCAAAGTCTTCCTTTAACTGCTTCAACTTGTTTTGTCGAGCAATCTTGGTGTTCAACATGTGCTGTTTATATTTTTCTGGATTTCTAATCTTCCAACCTGCCAAACGTACAGTGGCCTCTTTGCGGTGAAGTTTGGCCCAATTTCTATCTGGATTTCTCTCATTCCAGCGTTTATTAGACAAATACTTTCTGACCGAACGAGTCATCAAATTTATTCGAATCATTTTTCCCCTAGTAAGAAGGTGGGGCGACGTACTAGGCATCGCCCCATCATCGGGTAATTAAGCCGATGATTTATTTTCCGGGTATAGGAACCCAGCGCGTTCCATCCCAACCAAATTTACCACTTGCACTAACAGCACTGAACTTTTGCTGTGAAGGTTGCAACGGTTGTGTCGGTCTTTTAGCTCTAGCCTCATTTTCAGGGACATTGAACCCGTACATCTGCTGCAGAATCGGATTGTGCCCGATGCGTTCAGAGACCTGAGATTTCAGACCACCGCGCGCGCCTTGCATAACCGCTGCCCACTGTGCTGGATTGTGGGAGTTCGCCATGCTGTGCAAAATCTGGATACGGGCAGTGTCGGTTCCGACAGACCCGCCCATGACTTTCGCATAGTCATCAGCTACAGCGAGAGCAGTCTGGGCAAACCCAGCCATCGCCGTTCCAGCGTTCTTTTCCCCAGCTTCATAAGCAAGATAGTCTTCCCACTTATTCAGGACCGGGAATTGTACGTTCTGCAACTTTCCATACCAATCAGTCAGCTGGTCCAGCGTGCCTCCCTTAGAAAGCAGGGAGTTCGCGTTACCAAAGAATTGTTGGTTAGATTTGTCCTGCGCCTGTTTGAATTGCGCTTCCTGAACCTGCGGAGTCCAGTTCGGGTCGCCGCCAGAGCGCGCCATCTGCTGCGCGTCGGACGTGACCTCAGCAATGAACTTTGCATCAGAGCTGCGGGCCTTGAGCTGGCTCAGTGTCAAAGTGCCTTCATAAAGAAGTCTAGCCGCAATCTTCGGGTCACCGACCTTCATAGAGCGGTCGATTTCCTGCTTGTTGCGCTCAGTTTCTTCTTTCCACTTAGTATCAATGGTTCGCCAAGCTTCCGCTCGCGCACGGTCAACCGGAGCTGAACTCGGGTCAGACAGAATAGACTCTGCCATCTTCGAATCCATCGGCTTCATGCGCGTTCTGATTTCAGCAACTTTGATAGCGCCCGCCGATTTCGCCTTAGCCTGTTCCTCAAGAGCGTCAGCTTTCTTTTCGTTGACGAAATCCTGAAGCTCATCCGGGGTTTTTCCGAAGAACGGCATGAGCTTTGAACCCTTGCCACCCTGCATAAACTCTTCAAGCGCTGAGGCTGTTGAATGCGTTCCAAGCGAGCCCAATGTATTCATCAGGCTGTCTACCTGCCCACGGAGAACCGGATCGTTCTTGTAGGCGGAATTGAATCCCTGAACATCTTCGAGACCCAATCCGTGGCGAATGTTGTTGATAAAAGACTCAGCGACCTGTCCCTGATGGGCGTTCTTCTCCAGTGAGAGAAGCATGGTCGGTGAGAATTGAAGTGTCGGGCTACTATTCTTTGAAAGAACATTCTCCAATCGAGAATCATATTGAGCCAGACTTGTCAGAGCTTCACGATTTGTGTTGACCGTTCCACTAGTTCTAACCAGCGAGTACGTCGGGACATGGAAAGTCTTACCGTCAGGACTGGTCTGGGTCGTCCACCCGTCTTGAATCGGCTGGAGATTTCCCTGCTGACCCTGCATCTTCTGCATAGCTTCGTCATGACTCAGTCCACGGAAAGCAAAAAGCGGCTGTTCTCCGGGGGCCAGAGCCTTGTCACTCGCCTCAAAAGAATCTAGGACAGGTTGATAAAGGTCTTGCGACTTCTGGTAATAAGCCTCTTTGTTTTCCCAGTTCTCGTCATGAAGCTTGTCGATAGCAATCTGATTCTGCAGCTCCGACAATGTATTCTTCATTGCGGCTGCTTTACGAACCTGCTGCTCATCAATTCTTGCCTGAGGTCTATTCTTGATGTCTTCTCTAGTCTGTGCTCCTGCTTGAAGGCCGGAAGCTGCGGCAGCTAGATTAGCCGGACCCATAGTACCAGCGGGACCAGCCGGAGCTTGTGCGCCAGCGGCTGCGCCTGCCTTAGCACCGTTAATGATGCTTGTGATTGCGCCTGCGAGAATACCGCGAGCGACAGAGCCTTTAGTGGACATGACTGGTTGACGGTTTCCCTGATTGTCATAGACAAATTTTGGATTCGGGTCAAGAGAATGAAAAATCATGTCAAACATGCTGTGCAGCTTGTTCGGTGGTTGCTTAGAAACGTCCGGAGTCGTCTGCGGCATTGGACGAGAGTTAGCGGTCGGCTGGCTGACATCAGCAGACTGAATCGGCGTAGTCGGAGTCGGAGAGGTTTCGTTTGGATCGCGCGCCTCAATCTGACCATCCACTTGCGAGGGAGCTGTCTGCGGTCCCATTTCTGTCATAGGTTTCACTTCGTCAGTCATTACTTTCCTCCAACGTTGTTAATGCCGCCAGAGAAGAAGTCCTTGACGCCTTCGCCAAAACTTTCTCCTGAACCAAGATTGGATAGTCCACCAGTCACAAAACTGGCAGCTCCACCAAGGGCTCCTGTGACGAGCGGTTGCCACCAATTGCTTGCCGCGTCTACTGACTGTTGGGACTTCAACGCTTGGTCAAACCCGCTCTGCGCGGTCTTATTAGCCTCAACAGATGTGCTGAACATGCTGGGTAGTTTTGATTCTTCATTGACCGCGTTGAAGTAATTCTGCCGACCAGTCTCATAATTTTGAATTGTCGCAGCGCTCAGTTCCTTAGACTTCTCAGCCTCAGTTCCGAGGGCAGCGGAAGTTTCCAGTGTCTGAGCTAGACCGGAAGGCGTGACAGTGTTACCGCCGCCAATCGCAGCGACAGAGCTTCCAACAGCAGCTCTGACATTGCGCGCGTTCGCAGCCGCGTTCTCAATGATCTGAGAGTTGACGGCGTTTGTTTCAGCCGCTCCCCAGCCCTGCTGTGTCGGCCCGCCTGTGATGATGGAGCCTAGTGAGGATTTCAATTCATTGAAAATCCCACTGGCGTCTCCGAAAATTTGCTGTGCCTCTCCAGCGACGGTACCTGCAAAATTCTGTATCGTCTTGTTGAGGTTCTTCATTGCTGAACTAGGGCCACAAGCCAACATCACAGGTCCAGAATATTCGTAGCCCTCTTCATAGACTAGAATGTACTTGCCGTTTCGATATTCATATTCTAGCTTTGTATGAACTCTCATGACTGTTTTCCGTACTTTCTAAGATACTCTGCCGCGTATTCAAGCAATGCTGGGCTGTCTTTGAACATCCCTAAACCTGAATTACAAGTGCTGCACAACAAACCGCGTGGTGTCTTTTTTATATGATCGTGATCTGCAAAAGGACTTTTAGGAAACTTAGAGAAGGCCTCTTTGCAAATGGCGCACGCATTATTCTGCACTATCAGTGCTGCGTTATAACGTTCTAAAGTCCAGAAAACTTCTCTCAAATCTCTGGATTTTGATGCTGATTTTCCATTCTCATTTTTCCTATAACGAGAATGGCTCTGCCTTTGGCATTCTTTGCAGGCCTTTGCTCCATTGGGAGCGGTGTACAAATTGTCTCCAGAACGCTCGTGCCCTCTTTTACAATGCGTTTGTGTTGGCCTCATCTTTCCTTTCCAAAGGAAGAACGTACTCATCATTCTCTATAGGAACGAAGTTCAAAATTCGCGTGCAAAACTTAGCCAGCGGAGGATGAGTAGTTTTGAAAATAAGTTCTTCGAAGCCAGCAGACCGTGCTCTCTCTGCCGCCAGCTTGACAAGAAAAACAATGCATCGACCATTGCGGTGACTCTCGTCAGGCGTTACCCACATGGTAGAGATACGAAGTCTCTTGACTTCCGCACCTTCTGGACCGTAGACAACGAAGACCACAGGTCCGTGTGTGTCCTCAAAGACCTCGCTGAACCCTCGGAAGTCTTCTACCTTCCATTCACCGGGATGAAATTTATCAGCTTCAATCGCAGCCTGAAGGACAGGAATGTCGCTGTTATAAATTGGTCGATTCTTCATCCTACCTCCTAAGTCAACGATTCTACTCTGATATGGAGAGCGTATTGCATCGGGGTTGCTCCAGAACTTGCGTACCCTGTCGTTGAATATTGGATAGCAGCTGTCGAAGAGCTGACCGTGACGCGCGCAGTAGCGAACGTCGTCAGTGCGTTTCCACCGCTTGTAGCGGTCGCAGTGATCGTTTGACTAGTGGTATTGTCTTTGTCGGTCCAAGTTATGACGACTGAGGGCAGCGTCGATGACGTAGTCGCGACCTGTGTCACGATGATGTAGATTATGATTTCATACATCCCTGCTGTCGGGGAGGCGACAAGGTTGGTAGCTGCGATGTTAGCAGCCTGAGCTGTCAGATCAACCGAGTTCGCAGTCTGCAAGACCGGGGTGCTTGGCATATACCCGCTGATGTTGCCAGAGCCATCTGTCTGAAAGGTAACGTTTGTGTTACCAGCCGGGGCGGACGGTGTCGAGCTTGAGATGTTTGTGCTCATTAGTTCCCAACCAAGGTGCCATTGCATCTGACACCGAGAAACGCATCGCTACCGAAGTTTATGACAGGTGCGACATCGCACAGAATGAAGTAGTCTATACTGACCCCCACTCCGTCCAGCAGCAGTGCCGGGATGGTTCCGAACGGCGTGCCGTTTATGCCAACGACTGTGACTGTCGTCGCTCCCGCCTCTGCGCTAACATCTCCTCTCAGCGGAAAAAGAGAAGCTGGATAGGTCTCACGATTCATTGGGACTTCTCTTTCTGAATTCCAAAAGAAGAGGCATTATGTACAACATCTCCTCATAAGAGACAATATCTTCATTTCGTATTCGATTACAAGGTACACAGCAAGGAACTACATTGTCTTTGGTATAACCGAGAGATGAATTTTTTCTATCTAAGCTGCTACCTTTAGAAGTAATCTCATGACCGCAATAGTGGCACGGTGCTCCATTAACTATTGCAATCCATTCCTCATAGCTAAGTTCAAGGGCTATTCCCCTCTTCTTTGCCTTTGATTTAAAGAAGTTCCAACGACCACGAAGTGAATTTCTCACTTCCATGCAGTACTCTGGATGGCGTTGCCTAAATAACCGAGCAGCCTCTCGCCCCGCCGCTTTTGCAGCCTCCGGATTGTTTTTGCGCCAAAGGCGCATTGCCTCTTTGCTCATAATCTATGATTCAAGTGGTAGGTATGTGATCGTAATCAGAATCTGAGCGGACGTCGAACCTGTGTTGATTGTTGTAATGAAGATATTCGTGTCCTGCGGATTGTCAGTGTTGACTCCGACTCTGTTCTGCCATTCCCAGATAAAAGGGGACGTGTCCAAAACGATGTTTGTAATCAGGTTGTTGAAAAGCTCAGCAGCCAGCGGCGCATCTGTCGCTCTAGAAGCGTCAATAGCTTGAGACAGTGCGCTGCCGTAAAGCCTCATTTCGCAGGGGACGTTGGCCACCATAGAAATCAGCTGGAAAGATTTTGACAGAGTCAAGACCTGCTGATCCATGCCTCCTGCTGCTAGAATCGGAGAAGTATACGCGACTGTCTTTGCCGTCAAAGTAGTCGAAGAACTACTCGACCCACTGCTGGTACTGGTCGTAGTGTTTGTCACAACACTACCAGTGCCAACTGTAGTTTGAACGGGAAGAGGAATGACTCTTCGTTTCGGAGTGATGCCCTCAGACTGATCGAACTGACGGAGTGTGTCAGGTCCGATGTTGAACGGGGGTAGCGGGCATCTAATCGAAGGGTTTGCTCCGAAGTTGCCTATACCTTTTCCCGGCATGACTGACGGCAACGGTGGTTTTTCTGGTGCGGGGATATAACCGGGAAGGCTTCCCCGCACCGAGTCTGTAAGGTTAGGCATCTTTCTCCTACTGTTCGACCTCGTAGGCTCCCCAGATTGAAAACGCCTGAAGCTCATTCATTGCTGCTTCAGCAGGCCAAATGACCTGCAGCTGCATGTCTGTGCAATAGGCCGCTTTGTCCGGGTCTTCCGAGAGGTAGAACCTCTGATTCCAGAATGTCTTGCTTTCTGGGAGTTCAGGAGGATCATTGACCCAGCGTTTAATCACATCGAAACTACCTTGGTAATAAGGCAGAGCCTCATCAAGGAGCAGGCCGATGACGAGCGGCGAACCGCCGTTGACTCGAACTGACTTCGTTGTGACAAAACCAATCTTAGCAACCTGACCGGGAAGTGCAAGGACATATGAACCGAATACTGCGTTAGCAAAATATGTGGTTCCGTTTATGCCTGTCGTACCCGCGTCAGTCGTGGCAGTCAAATCTCGCGTGAGAATTGCGCCAGTCGTTAAGGGTCCGGGTCCAACCAAGAGCTTGTGGACGCCGGGGGAGACTTCAATCGCTCTGATGGCCTGAATTGTCTGGCCACCATTTATCGTTGCGAACGGACTCCAAGATGTGCCTGTCTCAGGTGCCGGGGTCTGGATGTATTTATACCATCCATTGACTCCGTCACCAAGGAACCAAGCCTGATCTTCGCCGTTAGTGTACCATGTGACATAGACCTTGCTTGAGTTCCACGTCTGTCCCGGTACACCGTTGTTCAGCCTGAGCTGGTCTCCGATTGGAAAGCCAGCGTAATCAAGCCCAGCGCTAGGATTGAAGATGACGAACTGTTTATCGGTCGTGTAGAAGCCGATGAGTCCACCATTGATATCCAGCGCATTGTAATTCGCCAATCCAACTCCGGTCAGATACGGAATGGCCGGAAGTATTGGGTTCGTTGTTGTTCCGTTGCCAGCAATGATGTAGATGTCGCTGACTGTGAAAACTAGCATTCCGATTGCGGTCGGGACAAGACGTTTGACCTGCGAGGGCAGAGTCGATACGTTTGTCGGAGTGGTTCCGTTCCCGTTTCCAGAGAGCGCCAAAGGCCCAGTCGTGTAGTAAACGCTGTTGCCTACGCTGTACCAGATTCGGTTCAGGTGGTAGGTCAGGTTTACTGTTCCTGTCGCGGGCGGTGTGTTCTCACCGTTCTGCGCGCCTTGTACCTGCTCATCCAGATCGGTGTCAGGAGTCGTGTCAATGTAACCGTTCTGCAGGTACTGCGTCAGCGGTACTGTGTAGAACGAATTTCCTAGACCGTTGACGAGCAGAGGCGTTGAGCCTCCGTCAGTCGTACGGAAGACAGCGACATAATCAACCTGCGGGTCAAGCGTAGTCAGGTCGATTCCAGAACCAGCAGGAATTGCAATCTGACCAGCAATGATCGGTCCAGTGCCTGCGCTAGCAGGATTAAGGTTAGAGACTGTTTGGTCCAGCGTGTTGACCAGCGCAATCCAGTAAATCCATCCTTGCGAAGTCGTAGCCGTGATCTGTCCCGTTCCGTTGTTAACAGGCGGGATAGAGCCAAGGTTAATCCACTGCAAAGGTGTCTGGTCAGCGGTCAAGCTGAACTTCGTTGTCTGCCAAGTCGGTTGTGTTGTGCCCGAAACACCTGTCTCGTAAGACGTCTGCTCATTACTGTTCTTGTCAATAATGATCGTAGACGGTAGCGTGATAGGAGTGTTTGCTCGCCATGTGAAATCTGTCACAGGGCCGAGGTTGTACCACTTCAGCTGATTTCCGTTGATGGGCGGCGTCAATGAGTTGAAGGTGTCTGTCCAAGCAGGGTTAGGAGGATTGTTCTCCAGCGCACCGGGATAGGTATCCTGCGGAGCACTGAGAAGATTCCAACCCGTACCACCAAAACCGGGAGTAGACGCTCCACTCTCGAACCAAGGTTGCGCGGTTGCGCTCTCAGGTACGATGTGCGAACCGTTAGCCACAACCATGAAAAAGTTGTGTGTGTTGGCACTTCCGCCTGAGGCTTTACCGTAGGCAAACTCTATACCGAATACTCCAGCAACCGGGAAATTGATGACAATCGTCAACGTGTCCCCGTTGTTTCCGCCATTCCAGCCAGCGAGAATCGGATAACCGTTCCAAGGAGTACGCGTCCTCGTTCCCATGTGCCCGAGATTCGACAGGCCTCCCGTGCTTCCAGAAGAAGAGAACGAGACGAAAGTCGCGCCTGCGGTAGACTCGATTCCAAAAAAGCAGGCATCATTGACCGGAATCGTGAAGGTCACATTCATTCCAGAAACAGGAACTCTGATACGTCCCCATTGCAAGAATTCAAAGACATCACTCGGCATACCAGCCCAAGGGGTTGTAGCCGTTCCGTCAGTGACTTCGCCTGCGGAGTTCATCGTCTGAAGTTTCATCGGATGAACATCGTAAGAGTGCCCACTGCTACCGTTCCGATAAATGTCCCAGATGATAGAGGTCAAGCCAGTCGCGTTCGCGGTCGGGGTCTGTGGAGTAGACGTTCCGTAAAGAACAGGGCTACCGACAGAACCTCCCCAATCAAGATCAATCAAACCGTTCGTGTGGTTCGAAGTGTTGTCCGCGTGATTGAAAAAAGCACATGTCCATCCCACTGCGGCTGTCGTATAGGGCGAAGAGACCTGATTGTAAGCGCCGCCGCCGAACACAGCTGAGATAGGAACGTTGACATTATTGAGAGGAATGTTCTTCTGCAACATGAAGAGGCACGGCGTCCCTGAAGCTGTCGCAATGATGAACTTTCCAGATTTCCAGTCCGGAAGAAACGAACCATCCGGAGGAGTTGTTACAACTGTCCACGGAGCGGAGCCCTGATAAACTCCCTCTTTGTAGCCAGTGTGCGCCGCCCACATGTTGTTTGAAGACACATTGGTCGAAACGCAGGTCCATGTAACAGTTCCATCAACCTGAGTTTGACCGACTGTCGGGTTAGCAGGGAAAGGATTACTTCCTCCCGTAGTTCCAGCAGTCGTGACTTGCCAAATATTGTTGTTTGAATCAATGACTACGCCGGGGGCAGAGTAGTAGGTGCTCGCCTTCCAGCCCACAGTCGAGGAGCCAGTCTCACTCGTCGTGATCGCGCTAGTCGGAGCCTGAATGCCCCAATTCTCGACCTGCCCGCCACGATTGAACCAAAGAATGTTTCCATCCAGCGTGACGTTCCCTGTAGGAGCAGTTGCTCCAGAGTTGTTGCTGGAGTTCAGGATCGCTGTGTGAAAAGTCGGTACTGAGTTTCCAGTCACAGCGATGACAGGGGTAGTTCCAATCTGCTGCGCCCAGCCAGTCTCGGCTGCGGACACGACATCATTATGAACGACCTTCGCAGAAAATGCCCAAGTTCCAGCGCCAGCTGTGTAGGAGTTTGTCGATGTGACGATGAGGCCGTTAAGCCAAGTCTGAGTGTTCACACCCCAGATCATGAAGCTGGTTCCGACCGAATAGTTGTGCGTGTCCGAATTAGGAGACGCCATATTCAGAGTCAGAGTCAAGACATCGGACGTAACTGCGACGTTAGTAATAGTCGCAGCTGCGATTCCAATCAATTCCTCGATGTTCTTATTTGCGTCGATGAAATAAGTGCCGAACGGATAGGTTCCCGCGAGCCCGTTTGTTCCTTGCGGATTCGCGTTGTTGTTTCCAGAGTTTCTAACAAACAGAGACTGCAGCCATTTCTTGTTGTCAACACCGTTTGAGAAGTACAAACTGTTGCCGACTTCCTGCATGAAAGTCTGACCGTTGACAGCGCTGTTCGTGAACACAGTGCTCTTAACGAGACTGCTGTCGAGCGAGAACAAGGTTCCGGGCTCAGTCACCATCGTGTAAATGTTCTCCAGCGTCGTGCCGAAGACATCGCTTGCGGATTTGTTTACACGGAACTCATCAAAGGAAAGAACGTTGTTCCAAGAGTTGGCGTCATAGTTCGGATTGCCCGGACGACGAATCAATGTCAGACGATTGGAGACTTCGACGTTTGCTCCAGCAATCATGACATCGCCGTAACTCACGCGATAGTACTGCTCATAAAGAGCCGGAGAAACACCACGGAGCGGGGAACGATTTGTATACAGACCGTTGAAGATTCGGCCCGTATAAATCGGAGCGTATTTGGGAGATTTTTGTGGTTGCCCACCCGCGCCTTGGATTTGCGACATGACTTCCTTTCAACTATAAATTGGCGTTTTGTCCGTAGAGATATTCTAGGTTCGTAGTAAAAGAACCAGAACCACCAGTTTGGGCACTAGACAGTGTCAGAGCTAAAGCAGTCGCCGGGACGCTGCCCACACTCCCGAATGACGTGCCGTCAATAAAGAATGTCGCTGTTCCACCTGAAATGCTGATTTTAAAATCATGGAAAGTGCTGCCTATGACAACTCCGGAGTTCACAGTTCCAATCAAAGAACTGCCGCTGTAAACTGCCCCGAGATATGTCGGGGAGCCTGTCGATCCGGAAGGGACAATGACAACAGCATTTGCAAACGCAGAAAAAGTGCTAAGGTCGCTGATGCCTACTCCGCAAAGAGGAGTACCGTTAGTGCTAGAAATGTAGCAAAAACGTGCCAAGATGGTTATATCCCGACCTGCCCACAGCCACTTCTGTCCATAATAAAGCCCGTTGCCGCCAGCGAAGGAGCAATATGCACCGTTACTGCTGCCCGGAGCAGCGCAAAGATTACTGAATCCGCCGCCCGTCAAAAAGCTAGTATTGTCATTTTGATAAAAGAAGCCGCTTGGGGCAGAACCACCTTGAAAAATAGCCTGAGCTGCCCACATACCCCATCTCGCGGAACTTGGCAAGGGCGTTCCGGGTGTAGCAACACTGGCGATTGTTACACGACCAGAACCGTTGTCTGTCAGGGTAACATTCGATCCTGCGTGTAAATCTAGAAGGGATTGACTGCCGTTCGGAGTTTCATTAGTCTGCAAAGCTAACGCGGGCGCAGTAGTTGCGACTGTGACTCGACCAGAACCGTTGTCCGTCAGAGTAATATTCTGTCCAGCATGAAGGTCTAGGAGAAACTGACTACCGTTCTGAACTTCGTTGGTTTCAAGAATAAGAGGCTGAAGCGGTGGAGTCCAGTTGGTGATTTGATTTGGAACCCACGTACCAGTGTCAAACGTTCCGCCACCTGTGCCGCCCGAAGTGACCTGCTGGTTATTTGGACCCCATGCTGATTGTCCGTTCTGCTTATATCCAGTGACCTTGTAAAAGCTATTGACCGGAGTCATGACATCATTTGCCCAGACAGACTGGGCGGGCGATGCATTGACATTCCCGCTCGAATCAAGGTTGATGGTGATTTCAATTCCGGCGCAGACCTGATTGTTCGTATTGACCAGTCCGTCCTGATTGAGGCGCATCTTCAGATAACCGTTTGCAAGTACATTGCCTTCGGAGTCTTGGAAAGCGCCGCCAGTCAATTGTGTCTTCGTTACAGGCATGTGTTCCTTTAGAAAAGCGGTGTCAATGTGCCGATATCAAAACTTCCGACACCTGAAGGTATGGAGTTCTCACTATACCAAGCGAGCAGTCCTTGTGCGTTGTAGACGCTAATTTTGTAAACAGTCGCTGGAGTCAGCTGGGGATTTGGCCAGATATTTACTGTACCGGAAATATTGCCATTTGAGTCAAGCGTTGCTTTTGTCAAGACCGGGGCCGAGACCTGTGAATCAGAGGCAACAGCGTCGGTGCTCAGGCGGAACGTTATAGAACCTCCTGCCAGCGCCTTTCCCGAAGCATCTTGAAACGCACCGCCCGTGATCTGTCTAATCGCCATTCTAAACTCCGCGAGCCTGAATGCCTTGCTGCATCTTAATTCCAGCAGTCTGAACGGTGTCACCCCAAGCGTTTAGAAAAGTGTTTCGCTCTTCTTCCGTGATTCCCTCAGCGCGCGCGAGCAGTCCGGCAATGAACTTTTGATTTGCCGTAGCTGCGCGTACAGGTTCATCAGAGAAAGTCCACATCAATGACATGAATCCCCAGCTATAAATGTACTGCATATAGTCTGGGAGAGGAGCCCAAGTCTGGTTAACACTCGTGATCTGCGGGGCTGCTTTCATGATATGAATGTTTATCGGGTAGGCCTTGTCCGGTGAGGGCATGACGCGCCATGTCATGTTGCCATTTCCATCTTCAGAATGGGGCGATATGAACCTCGGTCGATCTTGTGTAGAATCCTGAGAAAGCACATTCTTGACTTCAATTTCCAGCCACTTGTTGGGGTTTGGATTGATATCAAGCAAAGCTACGTGGTCAATGTGCGAGAATTCTGGAGTGGGGGTCGTTGTATCCTGAGTTGTCGTGTTCGTCATCGTACCTGTATCAGCAGCAGGCCCATAGTCAGCAAACGGGACTGTAGCTGTAAACTGCGTCGAAGAGGAAGTCACGACAGTCAGGAGAAAGCCGTTGAGATTGGTGTACGTTCCTACGTTGGTGCTGATGACCTGATTTCCGGATGCAAAAGTATTATTGCACGTCACGGTCAAAACGCCGCCGCTAATCGCGATGTTAGTAATCGTCGCTGTTTGCGGTGTAGGATTACACGTGAAGGAAATCTCCTCAGAATTCCACCACCATTCGAACGGCGGTCCTAGAATAGTCTGAAGAATGATGTTGGCACTCGTTAGTGCTGGTTCAAGGCTGTTCCCGATGACCGGATTACGGTCGAACATGAAGCGCTTGCTCCATTCAATCGTGTCTGAGATTTTTACAGTGCTGAGTGCCATAGTTTCCTATTTTTTGAGCAAATCTGCTGGATCGAAAGTTCTAGCAGTCTTAATCTGCTCAGGAGTGAAATCGAGTGCGAATCCAGCCGAGTGCTTATTGACACTGTAAGTCAGGATCGAGACGATGTTCCCTTTTTGGTCATAGATTGCTGAGCCACTGTCGCCGGGGATGACAGGAAAATCAAAGTAGGTCAAGCCGTCGCGCTCATCACTGCCGCTGACATAACCGTCAATGACATGCCCGACGCGCTCCACGGGCTCGATGGCTCTTCCACCGTTACCGTACATGTAAACAGTGTCTCCGACTTTGGCCTTTTCTTCAATGACAGGCGAGTCTCCAATCAGAGCGGGACCGTCGAGCAGATAGATGACATGATCGCGACCGTCATGTGCCGCAGCAAGAATGTCATAATTCCGGAGTGCTAGGTCGAATTGAATGACTGTATCTACGTCATTGTCATTGCAGTGACTGGCTGTCAAGACCGCGTGAGGACCGATGACAGTGCCCGTGCAGTAGCCTTCCGCTTCTCCATTTTTATCGACGAATGTCAAACGGTGGGTGGAATACTTTTTCTCTGGATGAGTGTTGAGTTTTTGTTTAGGGGCGCACGCAGACGTTATAAAGACTGCGAAGAGGGCAAGAGTTGCAAGAAACTTCATGGCTTCTCCAAGTTGTCCAGAGCATCATTAACGTCGCCCGCTGCGCGGCCCTCTGTTCGACGGTTTACCGAGGGGTCAGGAAAGGTATGGCCCCCTGACCCTTCAGTCAGGGCTCGCCACTGTCTTTCAAGATAGTCGGCCTGTTCTACGCAGAATCCAAATGAAGCGTAGTACTCTAAAAACGTCCCAAGGATATTTTCCTAGGAGCAGTGCTTGACGGATGTCGTCAAATAATTCCATACCTTTCGAGGTACGCGAGGAAGTTGCCGAGATGCGGCTCAATATCGCCAAGCGCGAGGTTGCACTTTCCACACAAGATGCCGCGATGGGTGCCGGGAAGATTGTGGTCGTGGTCAACATGCGCTGCGGTTTTGAATCCTGTTTTTCCAAACTCAATCTCTTTCTCGCAGATAGCGCATTTACGACCTTGTGATTGTAGCAGTGCTTCACGTTTCTCAAAGCTTATACCATAAAGAGATTTTAACTTTCTCTCCATAGTGCAGCGAATGCATTGGCGACCATTTTTAGTTCCATCTCTGTTAATGATTTGTCTTACATTTTTACCAGACAATTCATGACCATGAATGCAATGCGTTTTCTGAACATACTCTCTCATTTTCAATTCTCCTCTAAAGAATTGGGCGAGTGTTAGAGGCACCCGCCCACCGCACAGTAGCGAACTGCACAGTATCTGTAAGTTGTTGATTCTAAACTAGTAGTTCCAAGCGCCGTACGGATAGGCTGGGTTCACTGTGTTCCAACCGAACCCCGTATCCATAATCCGGGGGTCTCCGGGGTAGAATCCAAAATCATCCTGCTCTCTTGACCCCTGTTTCACAGCATTATCGAGCGATTTAATCCAGATCGCCCATTCATCTTTGAAGCGTGCTCTGACCTTCGGGTCAGGAGAACGGCGGCAGCACTGTGCAAAGAATCCCTGCTTGAAGTAAACATAGTAATCGTCAGGGATTGGGTCAAGGAACTGACTCAATGACGTGAACTGCGGAATCCTGTTCTGACCAATCGGCACAATGACCCAGAGCGGTCCAGTCTGCGCGGGCGGGGGATTAATTCTAAAGCCCTGTCCTTTTGGATTGACAGCGGTCCATACGACCGTACCGTCTGTCACAGTCGTGGCGACAGTGCTTGGTTTACTCAGTGTCGGGAATACGGGATTTAAATTAGTCAGGAACGGATTGGTGTTTCCGCACGTTCCGTATGTCGTCACAACCCAGAGATTTCCAAAGGCATCATCAATGCATGTGATCGGATTAGGCGGACAGGTCGTCAAACCGTTAGGATTAGTATAGACAACACCGGGGCCGGGATTTGGCGCGCCAGTCTGACTCGTGATCTGAGACTGTCCCCAACGACCACGCTGCATCGTGTCATTCTGCATCCAGCAAATTTTTGCGAAATTGCTGTACCCCATCTGTGAGCTTGTCTCAAGCAGGTCGCGTCGGACTTCTACCGGGGCGATGTTCTTGGGGAATGTGCTGATGTTTTGATAGACCGCATCGCAAGATTCGAGCCACCCGAGGTTGTTCAAGCCGGGGATGAAATAGTCCTGCTGAAAACTGTTGATGAAAAAGGTCGGGCAGCGAAACCGATTAAACTTCCAGTTGAACGGTTCTCCCTCAGGAGTGCCCATAAGCATCGTTGTCATGACGTCATTGACGATTGACAGTGCAATGGTATCAACGTATCCGCCTGTAGGAAGTGCTGGAGCAAAATCGGGAAACGCGCGCGCATCGTCTACCAGTTGCCGTATTTGAATTGAACTGTTTCCCATATCTCTCCAATAAAAAAGCTGCATGCATTCCCACAGGTTTGTGGGCGAGCCCCGCGCATGCTACGGTTATATGAAACTAACGAAGGTTAGAATCTTTGACGTTCTCGCGGTACTGAGCCGCGCCGTCAATTTCTTGACCTGCCTCATTGACTGTAAAGAATCGGCATTGCACCGAACCGGACATGACGTTACGCGTCGGGAACTGCACAGCTCGCTTGTACTCAGCTACAGCTGCGTCAAACTTTTCCTGACTGAAAACGCCGTCCTTGGGGGCAACAACTTTGCCGTCCCTGAAATAGAAATTAGACTTGACCGGAGGGGTCCATGTCTTGCGGCACCGCAGGCACCGCACCCAGATGTCTCCATTAATCATCTGGTGTTTAATGACCGAGTACTGATCCTCATCGCCGCCGCGAGTCAGCGCGCGCATGTCACGCGGGCTAACGATCCCGCCCTTACGGTGCGAGCAGGCTGCAAAGTTGACGCGGTCAGTGGTCTCTTCCTGAGCGAAAGTACGCCCCTGAGCTTCACGCTTCTGCTGTGCCTGAACTTCCTTCAGCTGGCGGTCAGCGAGACGGCCCTTGAGGTCTTTCAGGTTGAACTGACGTTCCTGCTGCTCAAGCTCCTTGGCTTCCAGATCGGCTTCCAAAAGCTTCTTCTGCAGTCTGGCGCTTTCCAATTGAATACGCGCCAGCTCTTCGGTAGCGGTCTCGTTCTTTTCTACCTTCTCTGATACGTTCTTGACCAAATCTTCTGCTTTACTCATCACTCTCCTCCTAGTCTGTTTCCAGCATTGCGAAAACTTTGCAATGTAGAATTGTAACGATGGAACTGCTCCGTTTGCTTGGGGCGTCCAAAAACCTCATCCGCCTTTCTCTCAGATATAGCGGACTTCAAAATCAACTGCAAGAGGCACGTTCGCCATCCACGGAACTTCTCATCCAGCGGAACGTCGTGCTCGTCAAATCTCATGATGCTCAGTTCAGGCATAAAACCTAGCTGAACCCAGCAACCTACTTCCGGTTCAAAGTTCGCACGCTGAATCACCAATGTGATCTTGCCTGCCTGCAAGTGCGTCCTATACCAGCAACGAACTCCGGCTGCTTTCAACATCCGGATAAATTCAGATGAGTGAATTGGCCGACCTACGCGCGCGCCCTCATCCCTGTATTCCTCAGGGGTTACCCATTGGTATTCTTTTGCAACTGACTCATTCTCTTCTTTCCAACGAGCCAATTCTTCCTTGTTCTGATTACTGCTGTTTTCATGAGTGTGCTGCGCGTACTCATCAATCTGTCGCTGCAACTCCGGGGTAATGTCCGGATCGAAATCCATCTCAGCAGAATAAGTGTCCCACGGATTTACGTCCTGCCTAAGCCGTGTTCCCTGCGCTGCCTGAATCTCTTCAAACGTTGGCTGCATGCTCAAGGCTCCTCCAATTGTCGGCTCCAGTGAAGGAGCCTCTGCACGTCGATGCTGACCATCATTCCGTTTCAGCGGGGATCAACCGCTGTCGTGAAAGACGCTTCCTTACGGTTGTACACCCGCATCTCCACTACCATCCGCCTGAGGTAATCCACCTTCGGTCGGATGATAAGTCTGAGCATCAAACTCACCAGCACAAAATGCCTTGAAAATTTCGTCGTTCTCTTTCGCAGCTTCTAACTGCTTCATGAGGCTAGTCACCGACTCTCTCAGAGCCTTGACAACCGCTCTAAGAATTCTGTTGCTGTTGCGCAACCGCTTGACTTCCTCTACCAAAATATCGTTTGACTCTTTCAATGCCTCGATGATTAATTCATCTGCCATTGCCCCCTCCTACTTTTTGAAAAACGTCGCATAAGCCAACATCGAGAGACCGACCAGCGCGACGGTAGTTTGAATAACGGCGCAAACCGTTCTGATTGTCTCTTTCATCACTCCTCCGGAAAAATAAATGGGGGCTCTTCTACCCGCCCCCTTGGGGAGACTACGCGATGACGTAAACAACAATCTGTGCGTAGATAAAGTTCTTCGGTTCGCCAGCCATACCAGCGTCACCAGAAGCGTTCGGGTCATTGCCCAGAGTGTTGTCAAAAGTCGGGAATGCAACTTCGACAATCGTCTGACCAACGTGCCGCGAAGTGATGAGCCCGCTCGAACTCACAGACGCGACGTTGGGGTCGTATCCAGTAAAATTCGAAGGGTTGTACCACGCCGGGGCGGAAGCCGCTTTGTTAGCGGGATCGCCGTACGAGCGGTACACAGGCGTGCCGACAGGAGTGTATGTCGTGTTCGACACGTCTTTCAACACAGTCGTCAGCTGACAGGTGGCAGCATAAGCGACACCATTGACAGTTGCAGCCGAAAGGCTGAGCGTCAAAGCATACTGTGCAACGGGGTGATTGGAGCTAGGTGCAGCGCCAATGCCCTGTCCCAGAGGGAAGCCAGTAGTGCCCTGAGCCGAACCTGCGCCGCCCGAGTTATTGACAACGTTTGTACCAGTTACCTGTACATACGCCGCAACACCCAGACCGTCAGTCGGTGTGTGCTGAGGAGAGGGATTTGCCATTTAGTTTTGTCCTTTCTCTCCTAGCTCTTTAGCTAGTGAGAGTATTTCAGCCATTCTCATGTCCACAAGAAGAGATGGAACTTCGTGTCCGTATGCCCGCATCAGCGCCATTTCAATCCAAGACCTCAATGAGAATTTAGATTTACTCAACTGGCATGATAGCTTCGGATTTTCCGGATGTGAACTACAGCAGGGAACAAGGTTTCCGGGCTGATGACCGAGTGATGAATCAATTCGATCTAATCCCCAGACTTTACCAGCATCAGGTCTGCGTCCACAATAAATGCATGGTCGCGGATTCCCACTTTCATCAAGGTAGTAATGAATGGCTTGTGTGGGATTTGAGAACCCGAATGTTCTTCCTGCTTCTTTATCTGTCCAGCGCATTCCAAGATATCGTTTCCGAATAGTCTTGTAATAACCGTTGGACATTTGTTTGGCACGATTTGTGAATTCCTGCCCCGCTCGCTTATAGCCTACGAGCGTTCCGTCTTTTCGCCACTCAACTGCCCAGTCTTCTATCGTTCTTGCAGGTACTTCCACTCGCTCCGATATTTCCTTTTGGCTTCGCTGTTGGCGCAATAGTTCTAAAACCTGTTTCCGAATTTCTTCAGAATGTGCTTTCATATTCTCTCCTTCATAGAGAATGTGAAAACAGAGTGAGTGATGAAGGCACCCACTCTATTCTCATTCGTTGCTAACAGCCTAGCTGATAGCAGACGCCGCGTCGATTTGACGCTGACGAATTGTAGTGTCTGGACCCAAAGACGTAGTAAAATGTACGCGATAAGATGTCCAGCCGGGGATCAAACCTTCCGGATCGGCAACAGTCGGCTCTGCGTTCTGCACGATGTTGCAGTTGATGTTGCGCCACTCGCCGTCACCGTAGGTCGTGTCGCCCTGTGCGCCAAGGTTAATGGCGAAGATGCCGTCACGCCCGAAGATGTAGGTACGAAGAGCGGTGAGCCCAGTCACGCCTTGGAAGTTCGAATTCTTCGTGACAAGGTTCGTCTGGAAGAAATGAACGCCAGTGGACGGAAGCTCGATAACTTCTGTCAGATCGACGCTGACAAGCTCTTCCATGCGGGCAAGGCCCACAGGGGTGTGCTTCAGGATGTCGATAGGAGCGTCGTTCGAGTTGTCCGCAATCACGTCGCCAAGGGCGAAGGGATGGATGACACCAGCGAATGCCTTCGATGCTTCGTCGAAAGGACGAATCGAACGGCCAGCCATAGACTGAACGCTGTTACGAATCTGCGACAGAGACAGAGCGGTGAAGCTCGATGTGCTCGTTGCAGCCAGCTGCGTCAGCACGCTGGAGTCGATGCTGTTCGCACCGTCTGCAGTCGCGCGAACCAGTGCGCTCAGAGACTCACCAAGGCGATACGACATTTCCTTCGCAACGTTCTCGACAGTAGCGTCAATCGCGGTCGCGAGAGACAGAGACGAGAAGTTCGCGTAGTCGGCATATTCACCAATGGTCGCAGTCGTGGTCAGAACCGAAACGCTCAGGGACGAGCCCACAGTACCTTCAGTCGTCTGGGTGGTATTAGCAGCCAGCGGAACGTACATGAACATTTCGTATTGGTTACCACTCTTCCCCGGCAGATCAAGACGCTCTGCGCAAGCAACGAACGGGGTCTGTGCCTTCAGGTTCTCACGGAACCGTTTGTCGTAATACTTCACGGTGCTCTGAGGCAGGTTTGCAAGCTGGTTTCCAGCAGGAGAGAAACTCATATGAGTTTATTTCCAAGTTAGATTTGAGATTGAACGGGCTTTCTTGTATAAAGATCGTTCACCTGCTTAGCGAAGACGGGGTCTTTCAACCGTTTCTTAACTTCGTCAGCAGGCATCTTCTCAAATTCTGCAACGGTCAGAGAATTAGCCTTCGCTGGTTGTCCAGAGACTGACGTAACATTGTTCGTTAGTCCAGAAGGTACTCTGATTGGTTGACGTGTTGCTGCGGGCGTTGCTGGGGGAGTAATCCGACTCTCATTCGACGCTGGAACCACGGGTTTCGGTTCCGTACTCGCGGGCGCGGGCGCGGCGGGCGGGACTTCTGCTTCAAGAGCAGGAGCCGCAGGCGGCGCGGGCGGCGCGGGTGATACCTCACGCACTGTTGGTGCTTCAAGAATCAATCCAGACTCTTTAAGCGTTGAAAGGGCAAATTCAAAATTCGCGACGGTAGGTGCCAGCCCTTTCTTTGACATCCAGTCCGTCAGTAATTGTTTGTTCTCAGCAGATGGAACGAAATCCGTGTGCTGTCTCTCAAAAATATCGTAGTTCGATTTTACGAGAAGTTGGAGAGTGAGCTGCTGTTGCTCATTATAACGCTTGCGGAATTCAGCAGGCGAAACTCCAAGAGCAGATTCAAGCAGCGCATCCCGCGCTTCAACGAATGTCGCGGGGTCATTAAGTTTCTGGGTCAGGTCGAAGACCTGCTCAGTACTGAGAGGCTTCTCTTCAAGATCGACCGCTGTGTCGAAAATCTGACCATCCGGTGGCTTCGGTGTATCGTCAATGCCTAACTTCTGCTTGCGGGTGACCTCGCGCAATTTACGGACAAGCTGCGTATTCTGTTCAGACAACTTCGACGCCAGTTCATCCGGGGTCGTGTAAAGAATGACCTGCTTACCACCAAGGTTTCGTCCCTGCTCATCGGTGGGCTGGTATTCGTAGCGCAGCTGCACGGGAGCTACGGGAGGAGCTTCAACAATGGGTTCCTCAACGACCGGGGCTTCAACCACGGGCTCTTCAACCACAGGCTGCGCGACTTCCTTGACTTCTTCTACGGGCGCGGCTTCGCGCTCGACTCTATCCCTCAATCCTGCCATATTCCCTCCTCTATTTAAAATCTTCAGAATTCGGATTCTCCGGATTCGACATCGTTCCGGTTCCGTCCTGTCTGTATTTCTCAATCTCAAACTCAGACTTCAGACGGGTGACCAAATCAATATAGAATCTACCGACCGCATAAGCCACGAGTTGCCGCTGTGCAGCGACCTCCCGATGAAATGGGTCTGAAGGGTCAGTATTGATGAGAATCCTGTTCTGCTTTCGGACTACGTCTTCCATGATCTTTTGCAAGATGTCAAATGACTCCTGCTGAAGTAATCCGGCCAAAATTGAGCGCTCACGATCATCAAGAATGATGTCGATGTCCGCGCTGTAAATATTTCCCTTTGTAGGGTCAGTCATTTTCTCCTCCAGAAAATGTCTAAGAGCCGTACATCGCCGCATTGTTAGAAGCGCGATGAACAGGCTCCGATTTCAAGCCCAAACTGCCTTGGTCAAGTATGACCATTACTCCTCCGGGCAGGACGTACTCTGAATCCTCAGGACGGCCTAACTCGTCTTTTCCTTCTGACAACTTGTCAAACTGAATGCAATTGCTGGAGTGTGCAACCAATAAAATCGGGCCGTCTTCTTTGGCAATCTTGAGATATTTTTCGAAGGCTTTTTTCTGCCTATCAGAAAACTCTTTCAGAGACTCGCCGTCAGGTATGCTTTTTTCAGGGTGGTCAATGAACCAGTTCAGCGCCTCCTGATACTCGTCTTTAGATTTTCCAGAAAAGTACCCGACATCCCACGGACGGAGCGCACGGTCTTTGGTTGCCTTGATTTTAGGAAATGCAAGTTGTGCTGTTTTTACCGTACGGCCAAGATCAGAACAAAATACTTGCTTAATATTTTTGTCTTGCAAGTACTTTCTAGCATCTTTCGCCTGCTGCAGGCCGTTCTTGTCAAGGTCGAGATTTAGCCATCCACGGAACTTCTTTTCTGCGTTGGCTTCTGTTTCCCCGTGACGAAGAACGTAAATCGCAGCGTTGCCTTTGGATTGGAAGCCGTTCGAGCACCAAGTTGGCTGCACCTTTATTCTTCCATCTTCATCCTGCAACATGACGAGCTGCGGGTCAGACATAACGACCGGATTACTGCAATACCCGTGTCCGTGATGTCCTACGCTGTTCCAGATGCAATTAGAGCATTGTCTGGGCGGTTTATTAGACTCGTCCGTGACCAGCCCAGACTTTATTGTTCCGTCTTGATTCTGCATACCTACTCCACGGTTGGTTGTTCACCCTCCAAACCTTGTGGAGAAGGAACGCCTTCAACTGCCTCGCTCATACCAGAAGCACGAGCTGCCTCACGGACGATGTCGCGTTTGATTCTGTTATCAGACGCCTGATCTTCCAATTGAGACTTCTGCTGGAACTTCTGCTGAGAATCAGCCTGCTTAGCCTGCACCTGTTGTGCCATGAGTGCGGCCTTAGTGTTGGCTGCGCGTTTCTTCTTCATCTCTTCCGTCATCGGTTTAATGATGTCGTTCTCGTTCTTCCATTCGGAAGCTTCGAGCCACATACGGACGATGGGCAGGTAATCAATATATTGCTCATTGATGTCTGCTAGACTGTCCTGAAGCTGCGGGTTCTGCAGAATCTGGGTCAGCATGACCAGCGATTGCGCCATCGTTCTCTTTGCAGAGAGCGAAGCTCCAGCCAAGACCTCGTAATTAATATGGGCGTTCCAAAATTTCTGCATGTCAATGGTCTTCAGAAATTCGTCGCCCTTGATTTTCCCAAGGATTGCCTGAATCGCGTGATCGGACATCACGTTAAAAATAAGCATGTCAATGACACCGAGAAACGGTTTAAAGACCTGCTCAATGAAGTTGTCGAGTGGACCGTCAAGGCGAGTTGCCGACGCTCCTGCTAAAAGGTTTGCGCCGCTAGCAGTACGACCCATAGATGTTCTTGGTCCAGCTGTTGAGCCCTGAACCAATGTCTGATCTGCGCCGGAAGTAGACTCTGTGGCCTGCTCCGACTCTCTCAAAGCATTCCATAGATCGGAAGGAACCTTCGGAGTTTCCAGAAGCTTGTAGCCACCGTCTTTCGTGTTCGCGACAGTGATGATCTTACCAAGATTGGTACGAATCATCTGTGTAGGAGCATTGTCATCCCGGTTACGCATATAGACGGGATTTGCGCCAAAAGAAAGAATCTTCAGGATAGCGTTGATGCTGCCCTGATCGACGCGCTGGTTCTGTCCAACGATGATTCCAAGTCCCATGCCGTAGAAAGCGCGCGGGCGATTCCACCAGTTTGCCGACAAGAAAGGAATCTGCTTGAACTCGTTTTCTCCGGAATAGATCACAGTGTTGTTATTGAACACGATGATCTTTCTTCCTTCATCCCAATATTCCAGAATCTCTTTCTTACTTCTTAGTTGGTCAGGACTGACTTGGACGTTTACCTTCTCGGAATGATGCACTACGCCTTGAATGTGCGCGGTGTTCTCCGTGCCTAAATTGATCTGCGCTTGGCTATTGTTAGCCCAGAATTTCATCAGGTCTTCCTCACTGGGGAATTTCCACCCAGTGACGGAGTCGCCTGTTTCTTTGTTCTTAATCGCGCCTTCTATGGACTCTTTGAGAGCCTTCATCTGATAGAAGTCCATGTACCGAACATCAATGACCCAACGGGCCTGTCTGATGTCCGCGACATTGAGCTGCGGGTCCACGAGGACTTTGTCTATCGGACGCCATTCGAAGAACGGTAGAGGAACTACTTTATCTTCAACAACGATGTCAGGAGGAACCTCTGTAGGAATAGAGGCGGTCTCGACATTTTCTCCTTCACCGACTGTGAGCGGGATGCTGGTTGATTTGCGCTTCCGGGTCGTGATCGTCTTCCAATCATAGCCCCATTTCCAGATACCAGTACCGAGCAGAGACATCTGCTCAAGTCCCCACTTGGTCTGATTCTTGAAGTCACAAGAATCCAAGATGTATGACATCAAGGCTTTCTTGGAATCAACAATCTCCTGCGGGGTGCCCGGACGCGGGCGAAGCAGCATCGGTGGGTCATCATAAAACAGACCCTTGTAAAGCTGCGGAACGACCGCATTACAAACCTTGGCAACGGTGAAACGCTGGACGTTAGGTTCCAGAACGTATGTATTTTCGTACACCGTCATTGGGCGCGGAGATTGGAATAAAAGGTCTGCATCACGCCACAGCAAAGACCACTGCTTGCCGATAATAAACTTGCGGGCCATTTCAGAAGACTGAACGACCAGAGCAAGCTCATCCTGCGTTGTTTTCAAAGAGCCGTCTGTGTTGTAATCATCTGCATGGAGCTGCCCTTTGTGGGCGACTACAGACGAGCTTTCCAGTTCGTCTAGCGTGATTGTGCCCACAGTTGGGGTGGAGTTCTCTGCCATGTCAGACATTCATTTCTCCTAGCCCATGAGGTCGGCAAACGGGTCAATGTTGACTGGTTCTGCCGCGTCCTGCATGGCTTGCTTCATTGCTTCCTGCGGTGACATCTGATGCTCAAGCATTAAGTCTTGAATATTCTGCTTAGCATACTTTCCGAGACAATACGTTTGGTCATAAAACGATTTCATCTTCGGGTCTGGAGTATAACTAGCCTGCTGAGCCGTCAGCTTGCCCTCCATGTCTGCGTAGCTTGAGAATTGTCCAATGAGTAACGAGAGTGCGTCAACGATGTCGTCGTGTGTCGAGGCCGCTGTGCCGAACTTTTCCAACTCATCATACATCTCTTCTTTTCCCGGCATCGTGTAAGAGAACAACAAACGCTCATCGCCAAGAAACCTGAGAACAGGTTTGGCTTTCGTCATTTTGTTGTTCGCCTTGTTGCCTTTTCCAAGAGAGACAAATTCTAGCGGCGAGCGGACTTTTAGCTTGTCCATCTCACGATAAATTTCTCGACCAATCCATTTCACGCCAACAGATTCTTCAATACAGATTCTAGAAGGCTTCCACTTCGCGGCAGTCGCGGCGACAATCGCCGGAAGATCATACTCATTAAATCGACCGCGCTGCATGTCAATGACGTAAAACTTGCCACCGTAAATCAAGGCTGTGATGATGACTGTGTAGTCCGCCCAGCTTTGAGTGGAGTACGCGGTATCAACCGTACTGACTACCATACCTGTTCCGGGTATCAAGTTCGATTGTATCGTGCGGCGAATGAGAAGCTCGCGCGGGAACTTGACGATGTGCATCTGAGTCGGATCATTCAGATACTTAATCGCGAAATAAGGGTCAGTTTTTTTCTTTTTACGAAGAAAATCGTAGGTCAACCGTCCCGGCTCGTTGAACCAGAGACTGTAGTCCTGCTCAGACATTTCCTCTTCAATCTTACCCTGCTGCTGCGCGTTCTTGTTTGCCCACCACGCGGCACGGATATAAATCTTAGTCGGAAATTCTTCACCTTCTTCCAAGAACTTTTTCTCGTTCTTGATGATTTGCCCGTAAACATCTTCGGAGTCATACCACGTTCCGATGATGTCATAAAAACCATACGGGTGGAGCATCGCTTGGTTGATACTGACCTGTTTGTTGACTGCTTTCAGTCGGTCAATCGTCAAGCTGTTTTCGTTCGTGACTACGTCATCAAGCTTTAGGACGTCAAAGTGCCAACCAGTCAACGACTGCTCGATAGATGCGGCTGTGACAGAACTTTCTTTCTGAACTACTGCGCAGGCAGGAGTCTGATACTCGTAACCTTTTCCATCGTCTTTCGGAATGCAGTGTTCAGGGAACAAAACCTGAAATAGGATCGGAGTTCCGTCAACCCAAGAGCGAGCTTTGAAATTCTTCTTCGTCGCAAAAAGGTCAGCGTACGTGTCATCTGCATCCTCTAATGTGAAGTGGCCCTTGATTTCTCCGACGAAGTCTTTCGCCAAGTCAAGCACACCAGTCAAGACCAGAATAGTTATCTCCGGCCAGCAAATGACATACTGAACGCAGTCCGCCATATCCATCGAGGACTTAAAACCGCCGCGAGGCACGAGCAGAAGGCGCTCTTTCTTTTCTATGTAGCTGTTTGCAAAATCTTTGAAGGTAATTGTGGTCGGGTCTTTGCGAACAAAGAACTCGTTACAAATCTCCTCATGAGTGTTGTGGACTTTTCCGTCTCCCTTTTGCTCCTGATCCCAAACATATTCTTTGTCCGAGACATCCTGATATTTCTGAAGCAACTTGCAAAGGAAGAATAAATTTGTCTGCGCCATGAATCGAGCGCGCGCAATAAACTCGATGTCAGTAATGTCGTACTGTTTGCAGACTTTAATGACTTTGAGTTTTTGTTCTTTGGAGAGTCGGTTGAAGCTTACGTCAGCCCTTGCCTGAATTTCTTCCCAAGTAAAATTTCTAAACTGGTAATTAGGATCGTTTTTATGCTTCTCAACTAATGCCTGAAGTTCCCCCACCTTCATGATCTTTTCTCCATTTATCAATGTAATCGGCAGCGGCCCTAAGCCACTCTGGATTTTCTTGGAAAAGACCTATAGCAATATTTATATCAGGGGCAAGTAGCTGTCTGCGCTTTCCGGATATGTGAGAATGATCCACCACCAATCTTCTCTTTGCTGGCGACTGTTTACTGATAGCGCAAACCCCGCCTTGATCCTTCAGCATTTTCTTATAAATCTGAAGGTCAATGCCATAGTTTCTTTTTATCTTGGTGTTATAAACAGATTCAGGATTTTCTTTCTGCCAAATTTTTGAGGCGAGTCTATGACAAATCCTACATCTGGAATCACCTTTTGGAGAACGATAGAGATTCTCCGCAACACGCGGGTGCCCTCTCTTACAATGTGTTTTCATTTTTCTTTCCCTTAAAAAGAATAGGGCGATGTTAAGGGCATCGCCCATCTGTCAGGTAATTAGTCTGACAGCCTTTCACTCACTCAATCCTGTGGCTCGAAGCCGAGAGCCTGTTCTTGCTGCTCCTGTCCGGGCGTTTCGCCGCTTTCTTCATCGAGCGGCATATGCGACTTTACATGGTCAGAGCTTGTGCTGACATGCTCTTCCATCTTGTGATGGGCGGGCTCAGTAAAGTGATGTTCATGGATATAATGCTTACCATCCGTGCTCTTGCGCGTGCGAATCTCATGCAGCTTCTTCGGCGGCTTCTTGTCTTCGTTTACCAGTTTGTACGGGTCCATTTTTCTCGCCTGATTCTCTTCTTTTGTCAAGACGGCCTCGTCTTCGTGAAGAATGTAGGGACCAGTTTTGGGAACACGGTCAGTGCCGTTCTTAAAGCTTCCGAGCGGTTTGACCATATCTTTGACGTCGATTCTCTTCTCGCCGGGACGGTCGCCGTACTGTGACTTTGGATGAATCTTGTCCGCTTCGACTGGTTTACTCACAGGGTCTGCAGGCTGTCTGGTCTTCAAAGCTTCAGACTGCTTGGCAAGATCGTCAAGCATTTTCTTTTTAACAACAATTCCGGCGTCAGGAGACTCTGGCATACTAACCTTTCTTGAAAAATTCAGGGAGCGAATTCCAACGCTCACGGGCGTGTGCCCTCATTCCAACACCGGGGTCGTAAGGTGGATACAATGTTCTAAAAATCTTTTCCGCGCGGACAAAACTCTCCGGCATCTCGTTAGTAGCTCGTAGGTACATGAGTACCGTGGTCGCACTTCGAGAATGCCCAGCATTGCAGTGTACGAGCAATTTGCGACCTCTTGACTGCATCTCTTTGATGAAATCCAGACCAAGGTCGATACACTCGTCAGGAATCATCGTAGGATCATCAATGTCAAGGATGTTGACTGCCAGCACGTCGCCTTCGCGAACGCTGAGATAATTTTTACCCTTAGGCGCGCCGAGAGTTGTATAGCCGAGCATCTCTCGATGGCTGTCGGGACCGTCTTTGCACATGCAGAGCCGAGCGTAGCCTCGCTCCTTAGCCTTCTCGACGTCTTTATCAGAACCGACGTACAGGCCGCGAATTATTTCTTCCACGCTGCCTCCCTAATCGGTCAATACGATGCCTGAAGGTTTTGGTGCTGGTACAGTTTGAGAAGAGATAGCATTGGTTGGTGTAACCGAACTTCCCGCACCCTTCTGCTTCTCTTCTGCCGCTTTCTTTGCTGCAGCAGCTTGTATTTGCCCAACGATGAAGGACTTTAAGACGACGTTTGCAAAATCCATCGCAAACTGTATCGCCGTGTCATCCAGAATTATCGTCAAGCCTGCTGGATTTTTCCAGACCTTACTGAAATTAATCGCTTCTTGCTTAGGAACCTGTGGAAATCCCATCTCTCCCCCTCGTCAGTCTTTTGTCGAGATACTCACTCAAGACTTTTTCTGCCTCAATGTCTTCTGGTTCTGCTGCAGGTTTTTCTTCGGGAGGAGCGGGTTCTGTTGGCGGTTTCGGAACTTTCGGCGGATTGACTGGGTCTAAAGAAGCTTCATAAACCTTGGCGATGTGTGCCAAACGGTCTATGACTTTTAACCTGAGCCAAGGAGAAACTTCTTCGTCTCTAGCCAGTTTTCTTAATGCGCCGATGATAAAATTTCGGTCGTAGCGCGAGCTTAGTAATCTCGCCATACTTCCTCCCCCGTGTTTTCAATTCTTGCGGTGCCAGTGCCGAATCTTTTGTGATGTGATACGGATCGAACAGAACAGTGAAAGAGTCTGAAAGCACAAAGCCTCCTGACCTCCTCCACTTTAGAAGGTGAGTGTTCCCTGTTCGGGCTTAACCGCACTCAGCGGCCTTCATGAAATTTATTCACCAAGAATGAAATTTATTCACCAAGAATACTGTATCCAGCCGCGCGACCGCGATAAGTCGGGTCTTCCGCAACTCCGATGAAGTTGTTGTCCACCTGAGAAGTCGGCGTAGCAACACCCGATGTACCGACCGTAGCGGACTGCTGCGTTCCGTCCGTCAATTTAGCGGTCGTGAATGAAGTAGCAGGAACTCCTGCTCCGTTGATGATTTTTACTGTCAAGCTACCATTTCCAAAATTGGTACGCTTAATGTTCCCTGAATCATATGGGGTGACGCCGGATGCACCGACGTTGGTGCCTGTGCTGACTCCCGCGTTAACGCCTGCGGGTGCCTTCGTGTTTTTTACCAGTGTTGCGGCCATTTCAAAATCTCCTAATTGTAATCATTCCAGTCAATGGTCAAACCATCACTGGCGTAGCGGATCAGTCCTCCCCTAGACTTCCTCTTTGCCTCTGGAACTATCTCGAATTCCCCGTGATTGGCCTGTTCGTAAATAACAAGCGGACGCATGTCAGGGAAAGCTTGGTACCTAAAATTTTTCTTCAATGCCTCTACGACCTGTCCGTCTGCAGAGTAGTCGTTGTTTTCTGGGAAAATCGGCTGACAGACTCTCTTTGAAACGAACATGCAAGAGCCCGTCTTATGAATTCCCGGTGGATCATGAAAGCAGCGTTTGCCGCGAGACAAGACCGGGAATATCGCCCAATCTCCAGTCACTTTTTCCAAAGACTGAAGCACGTTGTCATCAGAAAAATAATCATCGTCATCTATGTAAAAGATGTATTCGCCCACTGCCTGAGCGAAAGCAAAACGTCGCGCGCTATTGCCGCAATCGTTCTGATGAGGCTTTCCGATGTAGTGAAATTTCCTGCGCGCGTCCTTCTGGACCGCGTCTAAATTTTCCTGCCGCTCAGCGTTGAATTTTGGAGGCGGAACATCGACGACTACAATGTGCTCCCAATCGCCGTTTGTCTGTGCGTCTATAGAATCACAAAGACGCTTGAGCGTTGGTCTGCAGAGTGTCGGTGTGATTATACTGTAGCGCATCATCCCCTCGCCCATTGATCGAACCAGTCGATTGTCAGTCCGTCTGCTGCATATTTTGTAGGACCAGTCATACGAATTGGTTTCGGGGCAGGCATGTAAGGCTCGTCTTCGACTTTTATAGTCGGTTGCCAATGCTCAGTGATTTTCGGTGCCCACGCGTTTCCGCGTTCGTATTGATGAACGATGCAGTACGGCTCACTCTGCCCGTGCGGATAGGCCACGCCATTTCTCAACTCAGGCGGATTGTTTCTAAGTAGGGATCGCTGACCAATCGGCCTGTCAGGATTGCCGACGACATCACCAATCAACCACCAGCCTGCGGTGAGAATGAAGCCCTCGTCCCATTTCGGTACCCGCGAAACATTTTTGAATTCCGGGTCCGTGCGAAGAAGCATATTCAAAATCGCTTGGTCGTCTCCGAAGCGGTCAATTGATTTCTGATACATCTTTCGAGTCAAACGCTTGACAGCATCAGCTTCGCCAGCCACAGTTCCGGCGCACAGAATTTCTTCATTAGCTAGAAGTTGTCTTCCAGAAACTCCGTAGACTTTTTCAACCCATTGCGGGTTGGCGAATTCGTCTCGATAGAGAATAAACTCTGACGCGCCCCAGACTTTGTCATCAGGATTCTGTTCCATCCATACAGACGGATCACGCTGAATGACCACGTCCTTGACATCACAGTGAATCGCGTACCGAACAGCACTCTGTGCTTCCAGCCAATCAGAAAAAAGCTTGAATCGCTGAATGACTGTGTTCAGTTCTTTCTTTTCGTAGTCAATCAACTCAAAACCGAGCTTTGTCAATGTGCTTCTAGCGATTGAAGAGATGTTGTTGACGAACAAAACTTTTCTTCCGGAGAAGCCGGACTCACTCAGGGACACAGCGTAATTTTTGAACTGCGGCCAAGAATAGTTTGTCGCGGTACCTACAATTACATCGTTGGTCCTGTCCATTGCTTCCTCCGCTGCTCGAACACGCGCATCACTTCCGGAACACATGAGTGATAGGCTGAGCAAGCAGGAGAAACTTTTTCAGGATCGACTTTATAGCCGTTGCCCCACTCGTTGTGAATGGACTCGATGTGGTTCATCGGTATTTTGTTGGTCTGCATCACGCTGCCAATCCAAACATCATCGGCCCAGTTCGTGATCTTTGCAGAAATTATCAACTGCATTGCCCGTCTGCTAAGAAACATGCAGCCACCGGGGTGAAAATCTTTTTCGGAAGAACCAGAGTAATCGTGCTCTCTCCAGTTTGTGGCCAAAAGTCTTTCGGGATAAATGAAGGTGTCATCGTCCGCGCGTAAGATGTAGTCGTAACCGTGCGCGCGAGCCCATTTACAAATCTCAACCATCTTCTGCGGGTTGCTCGTGTAGTTATCGCCGCAAGGCAGAAAGACTTCATCAGGGAGTGGCGAGCGCTGTACTCGACCACCATTGCGAAGGGTTGAGCCGTAAAAAAACTTGTAATCAATACCGTTTAGGTGCTGCGCCCATGTCTCGCGGATAGTCTGAACTCTCTGCTTCTGGTCCAAACAGCGGCGCGGGGTGTTGAAATCAACTGTCAGATCGTCGATGTAGTAATCGAGGCGGTGACAGGTCATGACTGCGACTAAGAGCTTCATTTTCCCTCCAGAAAGTACTTAAGGCTGGTGGAGTCGGGAGACTCAACACCAGCCTTCGATATCGCAGCGGCGGCGGACTGGCGTCCACCGGGAGGAGGGGTCCGCTGCGGTTGTCAATGTTACTAAATAAAATTGCCCGATTTCTGTATAATTCTTCAGCGTTTAGCGTGAAAAGGCATCGGGCGGGCCAAAAGATCAATTCTCCCCTCACTATCCTCCCAAAATCCTCCATTATTTCCACAACTTATCTCTAAATTATTGATTCGAAAGGAAAAAAATATTTTAATCATCCGTGCCATTATTACCGTAATTAGGCTTTCCAGAGTATTGAGCGACAATCTCCAGCTCTGTCGATGAGCCGACATAACTTAACTTGGAAGTCGTGCCTCTTTTCATGGATAAATGCTCTTCCATCAACAACTTTTCCCAATACTCCTTCGAATTGTAGTCCAGATGTTCCAGATTCTTTCGCTTCCTTGCCATCTATCGCTCCCTTCTGTTTACATATTATAGGTCAGCTTCTTATTTGTCAATCACGAAACTTCGATTGACAAGGGCCATTTTCCCGTGTAATATTGTAATTGGAGGGCGTGTGTCTAAAGATCGTGACGATTTCGTGAAGATCAGGCGTGGTGTGTTTGAGCATCTTTCAAAGGGCTGGATGACCGCCGATATGTTGGTCATGTACATGTGCCTTCTTGATGGATGTGATTGGAAGACAGGGGTTTGGAAAGGTTCAGCTAAAAGATTGTCCAAACTTCTCGGATGGAAAGTCAGAAAAACTCAACGTGTATTTAGTAAACTAGACGACGCGCGTTACATCACTTCCAAGTACGTTGCTGATGGAAACAACCTTGAGTATGATGTCCTGATTAACAACTATACCCCTCCTAACTCTAAGACTACAGTGAGAATGCGACCGACCAAAGCAGGCCTTAACCGCGTCAAAAATGACGCACCCCCCTGCGTCAAAAATGACGCGGATCAGCGTCAAAAACGACGCACCCCTGCGTCAAATTTGACGACTAAATACTCAGATTTAGAATCTACAGATTATATATCAGAAGGGGAAGCCCCTAAAAATTTGAAAACTTCAACACATTCATCACTCGGACAGGAGTCCGACCAAGAGTTGCGCGCGCGGCGGTTCGCGGCGGCAAGGGCTCAACAGAGACGGGAGAACGGCCTTGAGTAAGCTTGATACAAAAACATTGAACCCACCCCTGAGTGTCACGGTCGTTCGCGACCAAGCTGGGGTAGACGAGCTTGTCAACTGGCTTCTTGCCCATCCAGAAGTCGGGCTGGACTGCGAAACCACCCCTGTCAAGTTCTTCCAGCCTCGCAAAATGCGCCTGCTCCAGTTTGGAGACCGAGACAGGCAGTTTGTCGTCGATCTGCTCGACTTCGTGGACAGAGACCCTGACGCTCTGCGGGACGCTCAGGGATTTTTTGGTATCAATTTACACAAATACCCAAAGCTTGAAGCTTTCCTCAAGTCGGTTCGCCCGTTTCTGGAATCCGGGCTCTGGCTCAAGGTCGGGGTCAACCTCTGGTTCGAATACATTTGCCTCTACTGGAGCTTCGGTATCCGCTCTTGGAATTTTTATGACTGCCAGCTCGCGGAACGCGTCATCTATGCCGGAGGGCACTCTCTGAAGGATTTTGAGTTCTTCGACATGGAGAACATGATGCTCCGCTACTTCAACGTGGAGATTGACAAGACCTTTCAGACAAGCTTCGATGTCGATAATGAACTGAGTGAAGCGCAGTATGAGTACGCAGCGCTCGACGTTCGTTTTCCGTTTGCGATTCGAGTCAAGCAGCTGAAGACCGGAGAGAAGGCCGGATTAGTCCGAACATTTCGCACCGAGAATGAGGCCATCGGCAGTTTTGCTGATATGCATGCTCACGGTGAGAAACTTGATATCGCGAAATGGAACGCCAACACGCAGGACGCTGAGAATAAGCGAGCAGAGGCTCTCGGGAAACTTGACGGGTTCTTTCTACCCATCTGCGGTTCAAAGAACGACATCGTGACTGACGCGATGGTTGAAGAAGCGACCGCTGTCTGGAAAAAATTCAATGAGGTCACTGAGGAAGAGCTTTCAATCAAAGCTTCGATTAAAGAGGCAAAGAAATCCAAAGACCTGCCGCAATTCACGGCGCTGGAGATGCTGCTCACTCAGAAAGTCGAGAACCGTAAAGCCGAGAAAGACCATTACAAGAAAATAGCGGGCGACCTCGGCAAGCGGCGCACGCAGCAGAAAAAGATTTTGGAGAAATGCCAAGGTCAGGCGCTGGTCAATTATGATTCGAACGCGCAGGTCTACAAAATTTTGGTTGAAAATTTCCCGGCTCTGAAGGAACTTGAGAGCACGAATGACGAGGATTTAAAGATATTTGCCTCAGTTTTTGAGAGTGATGGTAAGACTATAAAAATTCCGGGCGACCCACTTATCGACGCTCTGCGCGACTATCGTGAATGGGATAAACGGGTCAAGACTTACGGATACCTGTGGACGACTGAATGGGTCAATCGCCCTTGTTCAGACGAAGGCTGGCTTTCGCCATACACGCACCGTCTACACTCAATGTACAACCAGCTCATGGCTGAGACTGGTCGGACGTCAAGCGATAACCCAAACGGGCAAAATCTCCCGCGAGGCGCTGAGGTCCGGTCGTGCTTTATCGCTGACGAGGGATATGTCTACATCACGATTGACATGTCAGGCGCTGAGCTTCGCATTCTCGCTGAGGAAGCGAAAGCGAAGATTTGGATTGATGCATTCAACGCAGACGAGGACGTTCACTCAATTTGTACGGAGATTATTTTCCCCGAAGAGTGGATGGCTGAAGCAGAAGAGGGCTGCGCCTATTACAAAATTGATCCGAAGACGGGTAAGGCCGCTCACAAAAAATGCAAATGTAAAAAACACAAGGCGCGCCGCGAAGTCACGAAGACACTGAACTTCGGAATCGCATACGGCATGGAAGCTGCGACCCTGGCTGCTCGCGCTGGCATTCCGCAGGAAGAAGCTGAGCATGTCTTCGAGGTCTGGAAAATTAAGTTTGCGGAAATCTGGAATTACCTGCAGGAGTCTGGATTCAAGACAAAACAGGACGGCGCGAGCTATACGATGTACGGTCGCCGCCGACTCTTCCCACCGCCGACGCAGGAGCGCGCGCGCAAGAAGTGCATCGAGGATTATCCGGAAAAGCTGGAGTTCTCCGAGATTCAACAAGAGCAGAACATCGCTGAGTTCATCGCGCAGAACGGACGCAAGCCGAACAAGGAAGAACGTTTTTGGTTGACTCATAGAGAGCCCAATCAGAAGCAGCTGACACGGGCGTTCATCGCTATCTCGCGAGGAATTGAGAGGGCAGGCAAGAACCACCGCATCCAAGGAACAAACGCAGACATCATCAAAATCGCAATGGGAAGCGGCAAGTCCCCGAAGGGTCGGCCCTACCTGTTTCACACATTGCGTTTACTCAAGGCGAAGCTGGTCAAGATGGTACATGACGAGCTGGTCATTATGGCTCCGAAAGAAAATGCCGACAGAGTAGCAAAGCTCGTAGGCATCGCTTTCCGAACTGCCGCCGCAGAGCGTATGACCAAAGTAACGATGGAAAACGAGCACAAGGTCTCTCACTGCTGGGAGAAATAGCTTGACAGGTGCTGGACTTTTCTGATATCCTGTAATCATGATGAAGCAAGAACCATTCGGCCTTGTTGCGCTGGAGTGCCGCAATTCTCAAATCATGGACGAGGGATTCTTGAAAACGATCATGGACCTAGAGTCCGCAGAGATTGAATATATCAGCGGACATCGGAGGGACACGTTGAGGGACGAACAACCCTATGGTGGAGGGCGTTTGCCGTATGCGCCCCTGTTTTACTGACTCTGGAGGAGGGTCTATGAAGAGCTTGTTTTTGGCAGTAATCATTTTCTGTAGCTGTCTTGCGTTTGCTGGCACGGATTGCGGCAACGGAAACGGCGGACAGAATCCGGGGAACTCCAACGCGTGTTCCACGAGCACAACGACATCGACGCCGACGACGCTGACTGTCAACAACACAAACACGAATTCGAACACGAATACCAACACGAACTCAAACAGCAACGCCAACAGCAGTGCCAACAGCAACGTCAATGTTGCTAAGGGCGGGTTTGCCAGCTCCTCAGCGACTGGCGGCAGTGCGAGTGCGAACAACAGTCAATCCAATGTCCAGACCAGCACCTACAATCAGGTGCATCAGGCTCCGGGCGCTGTCGCTCCGAACGCTTACCCGTCTGCACCCTGCCGCATCTCTTCTTCGGCGGGCGCGTCTTGGCTGACTGGTGGGCTGAGTGTTGGAAGTTCCAAGCTTGACACCGAATGCGATGCGCGCGAAACTGCGCGGTCTTTCGCTGCTATCGGTGACACGGAGAGCGCGCGAGAAATCCTGTGCTCGACTCGTGCAGCTAAGAAGGCAAAACTTCAGGCTTGCACGAAATAAAGATTCGGGTGCGACTCCGGCCCTTGATGCAGCGGAAGATAAACCGTGTAGCATCGGGGCCGGGAAAGTCGGCCCGAATGATCTGGAAGAAAATTGAGAAGCAAAGCTGAATACAACGCTTATAAGCGTAAATATAGGTCTGAAAATCCTGAATACAGAGACAAAGAAAAGAAGAGACAGGCAAGAGCCAGCATTGAAAGAAAAGAAAGAGTCCTAACGCACTACGGTGGTGGAAAAGTAAAATGTCGCTGGGAAGGGTGCGGAGTTTCAGACATAGATGTTCTATCCATAGATCATGTTTTTGATGATGGCGCTGAACATCGAGAAAAAATTTGTGGGAGCAAGCACACTAAGGTAGACATTTACCGATGGTTGGAGGCAAACGGCTTTCCTGAAGGTTATCAAACTCTTTGTTTAAACCATCAGTTTAAAAAAGAAATTCTTCGCAGAAAACGCGAAAGAAAATGGATGTAATGAAGTTTGCAATGTTAATTATCGGACGCGGCTTCGATGCCGCCACGTCCACCAAAGCGGTCACGAAAGAAGAGCCCAGATACTCCTAGCTAGTGATGGGACAATCAAGTACCGACCGCTTCGATGGGCGTGAACTTGGATTCGACGGTGATTAAACAATGCAATCTACATCTCGGAATGATGTGGCCTGCCGACAGTGCCTAGACACAGAAGGGCGTACGCTCGACTGTTGCGGTCAATTGGACACATAACCTAGAAATGCTGAGACTAAACCTCTCGCTTTCGCTGCTGCGGCCTAGTGCCAAAGCGGGGCTCAGGAGACGGCCTGCCAACAGAAAGTCTCCGTGATCTTTAAAGCGATGGGATACAAGAGCGCCAGACTGGCTGCGGTTGCAAGGCCCACGTAACGGCTAAGGACATGAAAGCCGTGTCTAAATTTTAGGAGGAAAAGATGTCTCAAATTAATTTTTTGCAGTGCCCAATTTGTAATCCGGAAGCCGCTGATTTGAACGGAATCCGGCGCACGGTCGTTCCAACCAGTTCTGAGCTGGCAGAGTTCATCAAGCATGTCGTCGAAGAGCACACGCAGGCTGGTGAAGCTTTGAAGACCGCTCAGGTCGCTGAACTTGCAGCTGATGCTGCCGCTGCGACCGCTAACGAAGTCGCGCAGATTGTTCGGACGAGCCAGACCGTTCAGGCCGAAGGCGAGGACAGCGCGATTGGATAAGGCCCACATCTTTATCAGAACTATGCCAGCACTCATGGCGGCAGAGTGTTTGATTGCTGCTGCCATTTGTGCGTACGATCACCAGTGGAAGCTGGTCTTTTACTGGCTCTCAGCAGCCAGCATCAACGCTTCGGTCGCGAGTCTATCATGAATCTCTTCTTCACAGCCGACGAGCACTACGGGCACCGCAACATCATCACATATTGCAAGCGCCCGTTCTCTGACGTCATTGAGATGCGCGAGAAACTTATCGCGCTGCACAACTACACCGTCCCTAACGTTAAGGACTCAGTCACCGTTCATCTCGGTGACATGTTCTGGGACACAGTCAGTGCGGAGGAAGCAATCTCCATCGTCTCCCGGCTAAATGGAAAGCACACATTCATTCGCGGCAATCACGGGAACAAGCTGTTTGACCGAGGGTTGCTCGACGAGTATTTCATCAGCATTGCGGACGTCAAGATGCTGCATGTCGGTGAGCGAAAGATTTGGATTTCGCATTACGCGCACCGAGTCTGGCCGGACTCACACAAGGGCGCTTATCATCTTTTCGGGCACTCGCACGGAGAGCTAAGTGTACAACACGGTCGCTCACTGGACGTTGGAGTTGACGTTCACAATTTCAAACCGTTGTCTTTTGACGAAATTGAAAAATTCATGCAAGCTATCCCGGTCCCAGTGCTTCCGCCAAAAGAGCAGGGGCTGAAGACTTGGCCGACCGACCACCTTGAGGAGGGAAGTCATTGATGAAAACTGTTCTTAAAGTTTTGGCACTCGGTCTGACCGCTGGGCTTATTTACCTCAGCGGCTTTCTTTTCATCTTCGCAATGTTCCTTCGCCAGTTCGATGGAATCTTTGCGTACGGTCTGGCGTTAATGATTTTCGGGCTCTTGCTCAGGGTTGAGCTGAAATATTTCTGACATGGCGCAAGACTACAGCTTCGCGTTTGGGAAGTATCTGGAGATTGCCTCGAAGGGAAACGTCTTTATCGAGTTATCAGTCTCCATCAACAGGCGCAGGCTGGTCTGCAAAATTTGCCACGAGCACTTGGCGTTCGAGCAAGATTACGAGGTTGAAGCGCTGTACTGGAGATATGGCTCTCTCGACCAGAAGGTGCAGGACTTCGTTAAGGAACATCGGCATGAAAAAATTTCTGCTGACGCAGGCAAGATAATCACAGTTGATAGCCTTGATAAAATGAACAAAGTTCTAGACACCCTCGCTGTTGGAAACAAGACCGCGACGGGCACGCCGATTCCAAAGCCGCGTGAAGGACGGAGATTTCGATGAAGCTGACGCAAGAGCAGAAGCTGGAGATGACGGACAAAATCTGGTCTATCACCGTCCAGTGTTATCGTGGAGTCGAGCTTCCGACGCGGGAAAAGATAGAGCGCATCGTGCGGCAGGGAGATGTCTTCGTCGAAGAGTGGTATCGAGAGGTTGTATCTTACGTCATAGTCTCTCCGGACTACAATCCCCCATTGATCCGCAGCGTTGCTACCCTGCCGTCTGCGCGCGGTCAAGGTCTCGCCACTAGGCTCATGTGGGAGGTAGAGCGCTACTACCGCTCTGTCAACGCCCCGGCGCTGGTCCTGCATGTCAGGCCGGAGAACCCTGCGCAGAAAATGTACTTTGATTGCGGGTACAGGGTGACGAAGTATCTCAAGGGATATTACGCTCCAGAGGGCGACGGACTTGAGATGGAGCTGAAACTTTTGTGAGGAAAATAGCGACATTTATAGTGCTGCTGCTCCTTTCAATCTCCGCGAGCGCTCGCAGACACTCGCAATTTTTTGAGAAGAAATTTTTTCCTGCGACGGCACTCAGTCTTTCACTGGAGAATGAACGGGCAGACAGACTCGGTCTAGGACGGGTCTCTGACATGCGGGATTTGCAGGCGCTGGTCGCGCGTAATGTCTTCGCGCCGCTGGTTGGCGTCGAGGTCAGTCCGAGGCTCCCGAAAGACAGGCGTTATGCGTTGCCAGAGACAGTTCAGTACTTGGAGAAATTGAATGCAGACTTCAGAGAGCGGTTCGGACATGGAATCGTCATTGACTCAGTGGTTCGCCCCGCTAGTGTCCAAGAACGGCTTCGTCATTGGAACCATAATGCAGCACCTGTCGGTGGAGAGCGTGCAAGCACACACGAGCGAGGTACGACTGCGGACATCTCCCGAAGGTTCCTCACTCGGAGAGAGTATCATTGGATGGTCCTGAGATTGATGTATGACAGAGCAGTTGGGCGAATCCTCGTCATCGAAGAGAGGGCGTGCCTGCACGTTTTCGTAGGAGGGGTCGATGGGCTGTGAAGATTATTGTCCGGATTGCGGAGATTGCCTAGATTGCTACGCGGAAGACGTGTGCGTCATTTCCGGAATCCTTCATTGGGAATATCCAAGAGAGGAAGAAGATGAAAGACGAAAAGATTAAGCAAATATATTATCAGCAGGTCACCGAGGCAATTGATTACGGTGAAGCTGTCATGAACTGGCGTGAGCAAGACCTGCCAGCGCGCCGTTATCTCTTTCCCTCCAAGAATGAGTTAGCTCACTTTCTCATGAACCGTCTTCGTAAGACGCAGGCAGCGCTCCGCGCGGCGACGAAGCACGTCAAAGAGCATAACGCTGAGTATCATCACGTCACGCCTGAGCGCGTGATTAAGCTGTGGGAGAAGCTGGTCTAGGAGGACTATGTACAGAGTAGACGTAGAGCAGGTTTACAATATCGTGACGCGCTGGTGGGAGCCGAGTCTGAACAAGGGCTTTGGAGTCGAACCAGTCTTTGACTCTCTGACTGCGGCGCGGGTTGCGGCTAGGCTCTGGCACAAGGAACTTGGTCTGTCCTACCGCGTAGTCAACGAGAAGACTGGGCTGGTCGTTTATCGAATCAGCCGTGCGACGGAGAAAGCATGAGCGTTGAAATCTCAGCGCCGTTCTTTGTCGCATACTCCAAGCTCCTCCGGATCGAAGGATACTTGACTCAGATGATTTTGGACCCGCGCGCGTCTATGAAAGAGTTTGTCGAGAACCACAACATCATCGAGGACGCGAAGCTCAGGATCGTGCAGGCGTATCTGCCGATTAATGTCAGGACAAATCAATGACCCCGGAGCAGGAAGAGTTCACGGACAGGATGGACCGCATTGCTGGTCTGTTTAACGGCGCAAGCAACAAGATGGACCACGCCGTCATGAAGCTCGATGACTCGAACGCGGCCTTCATTCAGTTCCTCGACTCGTGGATGACGCGGCTGGAATCGGTCGTCGCAAGACTGGAGAAGAAATGAGTGACGTTTTATACTTGAATAGCCAAATCAACGAGACGTCCTTGACGCCGCTTCCGTCTGTGACAGGTATGGCCAACAACGCCGGGGTGAGCAAGACTCCGCTCTTTCACCCGCCCTCCCCCGAGAAGTGCGCTTGCACCGAGTTCATGGACGACTATCGTTTCGCGTACACATCAAAGACCTTCAAGTGTCAGGTCCACGGGCAGGCCACGATTGATCGTCGTCCGCTCGTCGCCCCTCCCCCACTCTTTACGAGCCCGAATGGAGGACTGTTCGGTGGCGCGTCTCCTAGTTTTCCAAACACTCCATTCGCCCCGTCAGGTCCGACATGGTACGCGACTACAAAAGGAGACCTCGTCTATAGCTCTGCTGGAGATAAAATCTTCATGCCTGCGCCGCCTGCTCCTGACTCAGCGGTAACTACGTGGCTGACCAGTTCTGACCCTGTCGGAGTGCCGTATACTTACGTCTCAGACAAGGCTGACGAGCCGCTATGAAGTGCGGGAGTAGAAAGCCCTTGGCAGGCTCCTTCGACCCACCAAGGTTGTCACTGGGGCGTTATGTAGATGATGACATCTACGATAACGCAGTCAGACGTGACTCTGACTGAGAAAGAGATAATCAAACAGCCTCCTTTCTCTCCTCCTACTCTGGAGGCTTTCTTCGCGAGAGGAAGCCTTCAGATTGCATTCAGGTTAACACCGTCCAAATAGTCGAGCAGGATCGCGAGAGCAATATTCCCCATCGGCCAGCGCCGATGGTCGTTCCCGATGCGGACAAGGAAGTAGGTCTTATGAAGATGGCCCGCCGCGCGCAGAAGGACTGCTCCGGAATCCCTGTACGCGCCGCTGAGGTCTGGAAGGTGTCATGGCACAAGCCTGATACTATTCGCGTAATCCTCGATACACCCCCAGAATAATTCAGACCAATACATATAAATGCCAGAGTGTCTCAATTTGAGAAGCAGACCTACGCGTGTGCTTGACCTGTGCCTGTCCGGGTGGGGGAGGTTGGGACTCCTAAGTCCGTGACTGAGTGGGAGAAAAGGGTGGTAGAGGTGTCAGAGAAAAGTGGGAGAAAATTGCAGGAGGTACGCTGGTCTGGCAGGGCTGGCGCGCGTGGGCCGAGGGGTGGGGGACTCTGCCGGGGCCGACCGACCAGTCGGGAGGTAGACACCCTATCTTACTGATTCTATTACCCCTAACCCCTGACTGTTCCCCTGACTCGTGATTGACCAGTGCCTGACCTGTGCCTGACTTTTCAACGACTTACCACTCGAATCTAAATCTAGTCCCAAACCTAGTGAAAGCAAAGGGTTTAGCCTGTTGTAACAAAACGCTATTCTGTTACAAAGTCCCACTTCGACTGTGTCAGGATTGACACGCTCCCGGCGTAACACCGCTCACTCAGTTAACACTGTTAAGTGGTAGAACTAGTCTATCCTGAGTACAAAAGTGGTCTTTCTCGTATCTCGTTGATAATCCACTTTCGCTTTCTATTTGATATATAGTTCTTACACAGGGAATAGACAGCAAAAGGTCCGGCACTGGTCACTCACTCAGTCACTCACTCAGTCACTCACTCAGTCACTCACTCA
>PSRA01000236.1 GCA_003175695.1 Bacteroidota bacterium
ATACTTAATTTTGCTAAAATCTATATTTAAGTGAAGAGAAAACAAGAAGTTCTTCAGGATGTAGTCATAAAGTTCGCGGGCGATTCTGGTGATGGGATGCAGTTAACTGGCAGCCAGTTCACCAACAATACGGCCTTAATGGGAATTGACCTTGCGACTTTCCCCGACTTTCCTGCAGAAATCCGGGCACCCCAAGGGACGCTTCCCGGCGTCAGCGGTTTCCAATTACGATTTTCAAGCAACCACATTTTCACCCCCGGAGATGATTGTGATATCCTGGTTGCCATGAATGCTGCTGCTCTCAAAGCCAACCTCAAATCGCTCAAGAAAGGAGGAAAAATTATTGCCAATATGGAGGGCTTCGATACCAAGAATCTCAGGCTGGCAAATTATCCTGAAGGAGTAAATCCTTTGGAGGACAATAGCCTGGACAATTACGAAGTCATCAAAATCGATGTGACTAAAATGACCCGGGAAGCTTTGAAAGAGTTTACCATGGGCATGAAGGAGAAGGACAGGGCCAAAAATATGTTTGTGCTCGGCTTTCTTTACTGGATGTACAATCGCAACATGGAGACCACCGTCCAGTTCCTGAAGGAAAAATTCGGAAAGAAGCCTGAAATCTTTGAAAGCAATGTTAAAGCACTTCAGGCAGGTTATAATTACGGCGACACCACTGAAACTTTCACTACAACTTATAAAGTAGAAAGAGCCCGGATGGAACCGGGCGTTTACCGTTCTGTCATGGGAAACCAGGCTTTGGCCTATGGGCTGATTGCCGCTTCACAGAAAAGTGGTTTGCCCCTTTTCCTTGGCTCCTATCCCATTACTCCTGCTTCCGATATTCTTCACGATCTAAGCAGGCATAAAGCTTTTGGTGTGCGGACATTTCAGGCCGAAGATGAAATTGCTGGTATTACCGCTGCTATCGGCGCAAGCTATGGCGGCTCCTTGGGTGTAACCACCACATCCGGACCCGGAATGGCGCTGAAGTCAGAGGCCATGGGTCTGGCAGTTATGCTGGAGATCCCGCTGTTGATTTGTGATATCCAAAGAGGAGGACCGTCTACTGGACTTCCAACGAAGACTGAGCAAAGTGATTTGTTGCAGGCATACTATGGCAGGAATGGAGAGTGCCCGATGCCAATTATTTCAGCTTCCACACCTAGTGACTGTTTTGAGGCAGTATATGAAGCAGCGCGTATTGCCGTTCAACATATGACACCCGTCATTTTCTTGAGTGACGGATATATTGCCAATGGGGCTGAACCCTGGAAATTCCCCCAGAGTTCTGACCTGCAACCGATCGAAGTAAAATTCAAAACATCGTTGGCGGAAGGAGAAATAAATTTACAGCCCTATCTGCGCGATGAAAAGCTCGCAAGGCCATGGGCCATCCCTGGCACACCTGGTTTAGAGCACCGCATCGGTGGGCTCGAAAAACAAAATATCACGGGCAATGTCAGCTATGATCCCGAAAATCACCAGTTGATGGTGAAGATCAGGCAGGAAAAAGTTGACAGGATTGCAGATTACATACCGTTACAGAAATTGGACAGTGGCCCCGAAAAAGGAAAATTGCTTGTACTCGGTTGGGGTAGCACGTATGGAGCCATTAAGAGCGGAGTAGCAGAATTGCAATATGAAGGCTATAAGATATCGCATGCGCATCTGCGTTATGTACGGCCTTTTCCAAAGAATCTCGGCGCGATATTGAAAAACTTTGAGCAGGTATTAATTCCTGAGATCAATAATGGCCAGCTCGTCAAGATCATCAGAGACCAGTATTTTGTAGATGCGAAGGCATATAATAAGGTCATGGGAATTCCGATCACTAAAACGGAACTCGTGATGAAAATGAGAGAAATGCTGGGATCAAATAACTAAGATTGTTAACTCACGAAATGACGCAAAGGTAGCTCAGTGCAATCTTTGCGTCTTTGTTTTAGGGGGAGATTCGTCCTTGCTCAACTTGATGTCTTTGAATGAAACACCCCACTTAATTTCTCAATGTCGCCAGAAATCTTGGAGATAAAATTGAATTGATCAGTAATAAATTTTAATTCCGATAAGTCTTTTCGAGTAGGGCTATCTGTTAAACCTCGCGCTAGTTCAGATTTCCGGATGGCTATAATTTGATTAAGTCGTTCATTCAAAATCCTTAGCTTTTCTCTTCCACTACTTTCGTCCTTTAACCTTGGCTCATCTTGCAAAATACGTTGAGCATTACTCATTCTACCCGATATTGAATCGATGATCGGCTCGAAATCTGCCGAAAAGAATTTGACAGCCAGCGGCTCCACTCCGGAAGAAAGCGTGGCGACATGCGACGTGAACATATGGTTTAACACAACCATCTGGTGCGTTTCCCGCATGTTCTTTTGACGCGATTTTGGCTCAGACAACATCCTATTGAACGCATCAGAAAGGTTGGCCAGCGCAACGAAAGCGTGCTTCCTGGATTCCTTGAATTGTTGAATCGTAACCGGCTTGCCGGCAAATGCTCTCGAAACATGAACAAAATACAATGTGTTATTTGCAATGGCACTCATCAGATAATCAATAAACTGCTCATGTTCCCAACTGGGCACTATGAACATGTTCGCCAAAAACGCTATTAATGATCCGATTCCGGTATCAATTACCCGGTCAGTAATGACTGTTCTGAAATCGTGCGGGTTTAAAAGGAAAAATAATAGAAGAATATAAGGGGTCATGAACAAAACAAATAACCGGTACTGCCTCCTCATAAAGCTGTAAGCACCGATCATGAATATAATCATGAAAACAAAAATCACATCTTTGTTATGGGTAAAAAATAAAACTGTTAATCCAATGAAGGATCCGGCCAATGTCCCCAACAGCCGGTCATAGTTTCTCTTCTTAGTCAGGCTGTACGCCGGCTTAAGAATGACGATTATAGTAAGCAGTATCCAATAACTATGACCAAATGCAAAGAATTTTGAAACAACATATCCAACCATGGTGGCAATCGCTACCCTGCAGGCGTGACGAAAACTATTGGATTGAAGACTAAAATTGTCAGCGAGAATTTTTATGTCAGTTGATTGATGGGTAACAAATTTCTCGAAGTCAATTGCTTCCATTGGCTTTACAGAAAGCTGGCTATCGTAAGTCGTGTAGGCATGCAGCGTGATCAACCTGTCTCCAATATCTTCCATATTATCCATAATATGACGGAGATTGACGAAGCCTTCTACATTCGCCGCCGTTCTCTCTTTGTCCCTGAATTCGATCAGATAGGATTTCAGCTCAACGATCTTTGTATTGAGTGATTCATTCGGTGGTAATGATTTTGCACTTTTAACTGCAATGCCGATCTCATTTAATTCGACTGCCATTTCATTAATCAAATCATGAAAACGCTCAAGGATATCCGTATGATCGAAAGCCTGGTGTAACATTTCATAATCCTGGTGAGAAGTCATCACTCTTTCAAATAAGTCGACTGTATCAAGAAAAATCAAAACCAGGATTCGCCCGGTATTGGTTGATTCTTTTGCAATGTCCCGGCTCTTAAAAAGGAGTTCTCTCACCAGCTCCTGTTTCTCATGTACAACAGTTTGTTGTTCAAGCAATAGCTGATAGTTCCGGTCAAAGTGATTCTGCCTTTCGTAAAAAGAGGCTTTGATTCGAAGAAAAACTGAGGTCGCCTGTATGCAATCGCCCAATGCTTGCTGAACAAGTTTGAATGGCCGAAAACTGTACAATAACAAACTTAATCCCGTATACCAAAGGCCGCCCGATAATATGAAAACTGCATTCGCAAATGGACTCGATTCCTTGTGGTTGGCATCAATGTTCAGCACCATCGCAAAAAGTGCGGCCAAGCCGATGGAGCTTGCCCTCGCTCCGAAAACGCCGATCATTGAAAAGAAGAAACAAAAAATGAAAATCAGGATGCCCAACACGACAGGATTATGGTTCACCAAACCTATCACCAGTGCCACTACAAAAATCGCCAGGTCACAAATAAGCATGGCATTCCTGCGGTGATGAATGGGTCCAGCATTGTCCACCATGATCACACAGCTGGCGCCCAGTGACATGGTGATTCCTTCGGACAAATAACCAAAATAGCTAAGCAGGATCGCAGGCAGACTAATGCCAATCGTGATGCGAATCCCTTCACTGAGATAATGGCTGTTGACAAAACTTCTATATTCTTTCAGGTAATCCATGTGAATGCCTTAGCCTGTGCGGGTATGATTCTTTAATGAAAATAAACGATTACTCGTTACCGTGAGTAAGATCTTGCTTGGGCCGGATTTTGCTGTAGTACTTGCAGGCCATCTTAATGCCGCAGATATCACATTTTGGTGATCGGGCAACGCAAATATATCGGCCATGCAGAATGAGCCAATGATGAGCTTTATGGATCAGAGGTTTTGGGATGAATTGCACCAATTGTTTTTCAGCGGCCAGGGGTGTTTTAGCCCGAACGGTTAATCCAATCCTTGCGGCCACCCTGAAAATATGCGTATCGACAGGCATATTAGGCTGCTTATCAACGACTGACGTTATAACGTTGGCTGTTTTTCTACCGACTCCCGGCAGTTCGATCAGTTCGTCGACTTTCAGGGGCACTTTACTGTCAAATTTGCTAACAAGCATTTTGGCCATGCCGATCAGGTGTTTGGTCTTGTTATTAGGATAGGAAATACTCTTAATCAGAGGGAATAGTTCATCGAAAGTGGCATGTGACAAGGCCTCAGGTGTGGGATATTTCTCGAATATTGCGGGCGTGGTCATATTGACCCGCTTATCTGTGCATTGAGCAGACAGTACTACCGCCACGAGCAGCTGGTACGGACTGTCATACAACAATTCCGTTTCAGCATTTGCCGAATGGCGCTGGAAATAATCGATGACGAATTGATAACGATCCTGTCTGGTCATTTACGTTTTGAATGACCACGAATTTACGGGAATCAATATCTGAAAGAAAATCAGCTGTTATGAACGGATTCAACTGCAGTTTCCCGGGCATAATTTAATACGTTGAGGATAACTTCCATCCTGGGAGCAACAGTAACCTTTTCGAGTTGATTTACAGAAGATTGCAGGGATTGCATTTTTTCCCGAAGCGTCCAGTCTTCTCTTAACGC
>PSRA01000026.1 GCA_003175695.1 Bacteroidota bacterium
ATCATGGAATCAAAATAAATGAGTAGCATGAGGATCAGGATGCTGCCGATAGATCCGTACACCTTATTGTAAGCAGAAAACCTGTTCACCCAATAAGAAAATACAAAGGTGGTTAGTATCAATAAAAAGGTTGCCAAAATAGTGCCCGGCGAACTCAATCGCCATCTTTTGTGTACGGCCGGCGCATATTTATATATGAAAGCAATGCAAAAATAAAAAAGCGGAACTATCACGAACCATCGCAAAGTGGTGAACAACCATCTGGCTGATTTGCTCTTGATGTGCATCCACTTCAGCAGGTTCCTCAGAAGTTGATCTTGTGTAACCAAAATTATAATAGATCCGATGACTAGTAAAATCAGTAAAAGTGTCAATTTGATTGCCATCCACCTGGTCTGAAGCAGATTTCTTCTACTATTATAAACAAGTGACTTGTTAAACGATCTCATCAGCCCCATCATGGCATTGGATGCATAAAATATTGCAAGCAGCAACCCAAAAGACAAAAGGCCGGTTCTGGGTTTCTCGAGAAAATCAAACAAGAAATTGTGAACGAGCTGATAAGTATTTTGGTTAGGAGTAACATCCCTGGTAATCTGAAGCAACTGGTTTGTCAGCTTTTTTTCCACCGGTAAGTAAGGAATCAGGGTGCAAATAAAAATGGCTGCTGCAGGTATAGCCATGAGAAAACTGAAAGCAATGGAACGTGCACGATCATTCAAACCCACTTTTCTTACCTGGTTTCTAAAAAATTTTGCCACATCATAGAGGGGAACACCTTGAAATCCTGGCAGAATTATTTTCTTGCTTTTTGCAGATAGCCACAGAAACAAGCGGGACCGTAATATGGTATGCTCAACATTGATCATAAAGTCACCGGCTATTTTGTTGTTTTTTCATTTGCGATTTTCATCTCTTCATCCAGCGCTTTTTGGTATTGTTTTGCATACTGAATATGCTGCTGAAAATTTTCAGAAAAATTGGAATACCCTGAAAAATCCGGCTTGGCAACAAAATAAAGATAGTTTGTCTTCGGTGCGTTCAACACTGCATCAATTGTTTCCGGCGACGGCGTGCAAATCGGCCCGGGGGGAAGTCCGGCATATCTGTAAGTATTATATGGTGATTCAGTGAGAAGATATTTATCATATATCCTCTTCAGCTCAAAATTTCTCAATGCATATTTGACGGTAGGGTCTGCTGCCAGTTTCATTCCGGCGGCGAGACGATTTAAATATACACTTGCTACTTTTCCTTTATCATCCTTCTGATTGGTTTCTTCTTCGACAATAGAAGCCAGTATATAGGCACTAACGGGATTCAACTGATGAGCTTCGGCTTTTTGAAGCCGGTCTTCCGTCCAGAAGACTTTGTGTTCAGCAAATAGTTTCTTAAATACTTTGGTAGGGGTGGTGTTCCAGAAATAAGTATAGGTATTCGGAAATATCGCCGTCATTACGGTGTTCGTGTCAAGATTGAATTGCTTCAGGGAGTCATTGTTTAGCAGGTACGCCAGGAATGAAGCTGAATCAGATTCCAATTTCCTGCCCACAAGGCCTGCAAGATCTTCTTTAGTCCGCAATTTTGTTATGACCAGATTGACTGGAGTCTGCCTTCCATTTTTCAACATTCTTAGCATAGAGACCAGGTTCATGTTCCTCCGGATCTCATATTTTCCTGCTTTTATAGAAGTGTTATAATCCATCTTTTTTGCCAGCCATTTAAAGTAAGCAGGACTTCTTAACACCGTATCTTTTTCGAGAAGCTCATTCAATTGGTCAAAATTCATCCCGGTCTTTACATAAAGAAAATACCGGTCATCACTAAATTCAGTGCCGGGTCCCAGGAATTTCCACCCAAGAAAAGCGGCGGAAATCAGGATAACTAAAAGAAGACTTAAAAATATCTTTTTCATAGGGAATGAATTCTTTTTTCAACGTCGGATTTGTTCAAATATACTGGATGAGCAATCGTCTTATTCATTTTATTTCGATTCGAATAGGCTTTCATTGGTTAATTCACATCGACTGTTCGCAGCTACTAATAAACGAAAAACCCCGCCATTTTTTGTGGCAGGGTACCAAATTATTTTGAATGGTTATTTCTTAGCCGGTTGAGATTGAGCCGGAGGTGCCTGGTTATTATCGGCTGGCAATTGTTGCTGATTACCAGAGTTCGACGGCAAAGTTCCAGGGTTGGCTGGCATGCTGTTGGTCGTTGGCTTTGCATCTCTGAATTGAACAGCTGCTGATTTAGGAATAAATATGGTAGAAAAAAGAGAAAGCAGAACAACAACAACTGCAAGTATCCAGGTCCCTTTTTCCAGGACATCGGTTGTTTGCTTAACACCCATGAATTGATTGCTAAATCCTGCAACGTTCCCCGCTAGACCGCCACCTTTCGGATTCTGTACTAAAATGATTAATCCCAGGAATACACAGGCCAGCACAATTAAAATGACAAAAAATATCATGATAAATTATTCTTTTTTAGTTCTTCGATTTTGGCCGCAAAGTAAGCGATTTTAAGGGGATTGAGCAAACTTAATTTAAGGTAGATTTCAATGGCACTTTCAATCTTGCCCTGCTTGGCAAGGACTTCTGCCATAGCCTCCGTCACCACATCTTTTTCTTCAATAGAATGGGCCGCAATCTCTTCAATCTTAACCTCTTCTTCATTGCGCTCGGCAGGAATTGGCATTAGAGGCAGTTTCTTCATTGATTTTAACCAATCAGTAAAACTCTTAAGCTGTTTTCCGAAGCGGTCAGTCGGATTTTCTTCTTGCAGAAGTTTAATTCCTTGTGAAGCAAAATAGTCCACTGTATGATAGGGTTCAAAAAGGAGTTCGTTGCTTTCAGCTTCATCCACTGGCCGGGCCAGATCTTCACCAGAAAGATTTTCCGGCTCGGCACTGGGGTCATGAAATGGTTGATCTGGCGCTTCAAAGTTAGCTTGAAGGATTTCCTCCGTCTGCTCAACGGCAGGCTCTTCCGTCTGAATATTATCTGCCGTCTTTTCTTCAATCTGCTCAAATTGTGCACTACTGCCAACAGGTTCTCTGTAGGAGTCTTCAACGATCTCTGGCTGTATTGCTTCAGTCTTGAATTCCACTTCTGAAATTTGCTCCGGCGCTTCGTGTGCCCGCGATTCCATTTGATTCTGCAGAGTTCCATCTGAATTTTCAGCATCAATTTCCGGCATAGTTTCATGAGTCGGCAACTCGGAAAATTCGGAAGCCCCTGGCACAGTTAGTTGCTGGAAATCGCTTGCCAGTTCTTCCGGGTTATCATATTGACTTGAGAGAGCTGATTCATCGGCGGATTCTTCGGCAAGAACATTTGCCTCAGCTTCAGCATCCTGGTTCCATTCGTTAGTGCCGGGTTGAAAATGGATAGTCTCCTCCTTAAACTCCTCATCTTCTATCAATTCTTCGTCAGGCGCATCAACACCAATACTTTTATTCATCCAGTCTGGCTGCTCTGCGATATATTCCTGATTGATTCTTTCCTGGTTTGATATCTCGATCGACTCCGGGCTTGCTATTTTTTCTGCAGATTCATATGCGTCCATTGCAGATTCCCCCGAGAAATTGAATTGAGAGGCAGGTTGCGGTTCTTGGTTGGAAATATCTTGCTTCGACGATTGATCTGTTTCAAATGAATATGCCGGATTGACAAATAATTCTCCTCTCAATTCATTTTCATACGAAGTGTTATCGAAGTCGTCACCACGTTTAAACTTCTCATCTTCGATAGGTTCATGGGATGGTCGCCAATCATCTAAAGGTTGCTGATTGAGCAACCATTGAAGCCATAAAGGATTATTGAAATACAGGCCTGTAACCTGCGTTTGCGGTTGAAATTGCTCGTTGTTCTCTTGCTGTAATTTCTTGGAGAGGAAATAGTGGCCTGCACTGAAAGCCGGGTAGCTGTCCACCAATTCTCTTAACTGATCAACTGTCACATCGCTGAGCCTGGTGGTACCAAACAAGCTCTCCAGAAGAAATGAAATGTTTTCATTCATGAAACAAGCTTACCAGTTAGAAAAAATCCTGTTAAAAATTTCGTCAGTCATATTCTGCACAATCGTACCCGTTAGCTGGGCCTGTGCGTCATTGACTGTTAATGTCGCCGAAAAATCAAAATTACGACTTACATCATCTTCAAAATCAGGCGTGCCTATTTTTTGGTCGCTTAGTTTGTTCTTGAAAATTATGTGGACGCTAACCGTTATTCGGTTGGTAGCAGCTTGTTGATTCGATACGCCCGCAGTTGTTACACTGTAATCGGAAATATAGCCTGTGACGTCATAATCTGCATCATCTGATTGTACTTGCGTCAAGCGGGTTTGGTTGTTGATTTTTTGCTTCAACTTATCCGTTAGCTGAGGACTTAATTGCGGGTCAATGATCCTGGCTTTATTCTCTATATAAGCAATCCGGATTGTTTTCACTTCTTTTGGAACGGACACATCTTTGAATGAGTATACTTTGCAGGAAGAAAACATCACTGCAATAGCACTTACTGTCAGGACACCTATGCCGGAAAATAATGCGCTGTGTATAGCCCTAAAACAGAATGATATTTTGTTCTTCATTAATTGATTTCTTTCAGATGTAGATAAATTATCACTCGTTTATGTCATATTCTTTTAGCTTCCTGTATAATGTTCTTTCGCTTATGCCGAGATCGGATGACGCATCCTTTCTTTTTCCCTTATGTTTTTTTAGTGCTTTAATGATCAATTCTTTTTCTTTGTCCATGATACTAAGGGACTCTTCCACTTCTTCGTGCTGATGAATATTCTCATTCGAATTGTTATTGTGAATCATCACAGGTTGCTGCCCCGGGTTAAAGCCAGCATTTCCCAGGGAATTCTGATATGATTCCTGTGGCTTCAATTCTTTTAAATTATTAAGATAAGAGTCATTGTGAATGGATGCAAGCGAAGGATTTTGCAGAATCTCCAGGAACATCTTCTTCAATTCGGTTACATCTTTTTTCATATCGAAGAAAAGCTTGTACAAAATTTCCCGTTCGTTCGAAAAATCGTGCGTCGTACCAGAAAGGCTTCCGTTGCCTGCAACCACCATGGGTAAGCGATTAGAAGAAGTTTCTGGCAGGAACTTTTTCAATTGTTCAGCGGTGACAAATTTATCCTGCGACAAGACAGAAATTTGTTCTGCAATATTCTTCAATTCACGCACGTTGCCCGGCCAAGTATAGTTAATTAACAGATTTTTTGCCTCATCATCTAATTGTACTGGCGAAGTCTTATATCTTTCTGCGAAATCAACCGCAAATTTTCTGAATAGCAGAGGAATATCTTCCTTCCTGTCACGTAGCGCGGGAACCCGAATAGGCACGGTGCTCAGGCGGTAATAGAGGTCTTCCCTGAATTTTCCCTTTTCTGTCAGCGAGAGCAGATCTTTATTCGAAGCGGCAATAACGCGCACATCGGTTTTTTGAACTTTTGAAGAACCTACCCGAATAAATTCTCCCGTTTCGAGAACACGCAAAAGTCTTGCCTGTGTGCCCAATGGAAGCTCTCCGATTTCATCGAGAAAGATCGTTCCTCCATTTACAGTTTCAAAATAACCCTTTCTGGAATCCACTGCACCGGTAAATGATCCTTTTTCATGTCCGAACAATTCAGAATCAATAGTTCCTTCCGGAATGGCGCCGCAGTTGACTGCAATAAAAGGATTGTGCTTGCGCGCCGACAACGCATGAATAATATGAGAGAAAATTTCTTTACCAACACCGCTCTCGCCAAATATTAGCACGTTCAGGTCTGTGTTGGCTACCTGAACAGCCACCTGCAATTCGAAATTAAGTCCGGGCGAGTTTCCAATAATTCCAAATCGATTCTTTATTGATTGAATATCCATATTCCGTCCCTCAATAATTTTAAGTTATCATGTTATTGATCTCATAAAGCCAGGATGATTGGCCCTGACCAAGACGGAAAGACTACAAAATTCATTCCGCTGTACTCACTGCTTCACCAATCAATGTGGCTCCCGTGCATTCTGTGATTAATACATGTGCATAGTCACCTTTGTTGAACCGGGCTCCATTTTTTGAAAAAACAACCACTTTGTTCTGGCTGTTGCGTCCCATCCAGTCGGTCGAGCTTTTTTTTGAATCACCTTCAATCAATACTTTACAAATTTTACCAACGTCACGTTTGTTGCTGACCTGGGACAACTTGTTCTGCAGTTTTACAATTTCGTCCAGCCTTCTCTTTTTCACATTCTCCGGAACATCGTCAGCATATCTTCTCTCTGCCAAAGTACCCGGCCTTTCACTATAAAAAAACATGTAGCTCATGTCGAATTGAGAAAACTCCATTAGACTGAGTGTCTGTTCATGATCTTCTTCTGTTTCGGTACAAAATCCTGCGATGATATCTGAACTGATTCCGCAATCAGGCATGATCTCCCTGATTCGATCAATCTTTGACTTATACCATTCTCTTGTATAAGTTCGGTTCATCAGTTGCAGGATACGGGTGCTTCCGCTTTGCACGGGAAGATGAATGTATTTGCAAATATTCTCATGCTTAGCCATGACAAACAATACATCATCCGTAATATCCTTGGGATGCGAAGTTGAAAAACGGACCCGCATTAATGGAGATATAGAAGCTACCTGGTCCAACAGCCAGGCAAATGTTACTGGTTTATTGGGTTGCTCAGGAGAGAACCAATAATAGCTATCAACATTCTGTCCGAGTAAAGTCACTTCACGGTAACCCTGGTCAAATAACTCCCCGCACTCTTTAAGGATTGAATTGACATCGCGACTTCTTTCGCGCCCCCTGGTGAAGGGTACCACGCAAAAGGAGCACATGTTATTGCAACCGCGCATAATGCTGACAAATGCCGTGATGCCATTGCTGTCCAACCGGATGGGCGAGATATCTGCATATGTCTCTTCACGACTGAGTAAGACATTGACGGCTTTTTGGCCTCCTTCAGCTTCTACAATGAGTTTTGGGAGCGTCCTGTAAGCGTCCGGGCCCACTACAATGTCAACTAATTTCTCTTCTTCAAGGAATCTCGACTTCAATCTCTCCGCCATGCATCCCAAAACTCCGATTATGAGAGAAGGGTTTTGCCTTTTGACCTGTTTGAATATATGCAGCCGGTTACGAATGGTTTGTTCGGCCTTCTCTCTGATAGAGCAGGTATTGATCAAAACCAGGTCTGCCTCTTCAAAATGCCGGGTAGGCCCAAAGCCATTGTCCTGCAGTATAGAAGCCACTATCTCGCTATCTGCAAAATTCATCTGGCATCCATAGCTCTCAATATAAAATCTCCTGGCAAAGGAACTATTGCCAGGCTGGGCATCCTGAAATGCTTCGCCCTGGCGGTTTTCATCATGCAACCTGGTTTCCATAAGTTCAATCGTCGACATCAATCTCAATTTGGAATGCAAAAATAAGCAAAAAGGGCCGAAAAATGACAGGATGTCAGTAAGTGAATTTGACGCAGAGAGAAGCAAAGGCGCAAAGGTTAACAGCCTGATACCTTTGCGCCTTTGCTTACTTTGCGTCCTTGAGTGAAATTCTTTGAAGAGCGGAAGACGGGACTCGAACCCGCTACCTATAGCTTGGGAAGCTATCGCTCTACCGGGTGAGCTACTTC
>PSRA01000094.1 GCA_003175695.1 Bacteroidota bacterium
AAATCAACAACATATGACAGGCGGGGTGTGTTATTTGGGCTATATAGAATCATTAACCGGTTGTTCAAAAATAAAAAAGTCGGTAAAATAACCGACCAGAAAAAATACGCATCAGGACCGTATTTTTTACCTCCCCTGTTTTTCCTGCCATTGCTGGTTAAAGTTTTTCTCAGGGAACTCCAGGTGGGCCCGGTGTGCAGTCCAACCCTTTATCAACTTGTTGACGGTCCAGTTTTTAATTTTTTGGGTACCCTTATTCATCCATTTTCTGTTGAGGCTGGCCTTTGTCCATAATTTCCAGGCCAGCTTCTCAGTCCATGCGGAGTAATTCCCTTGCACCGCTTCGTAGCGATTTTCCAAAAGAAGTTCATGAAGATTAATTTTCACCGCACATACCTGGGTACAGCTACCGCATAAGGAGGAAGCGTAGCTTAGATGTTTCCAATCCTTCATATTTCTTAAATGCGGAGTGATAACAGATCCTATCGGTCCACTGTAAGTCGCACTGTAAGTGTGGCCACCAATATTTTTATAAACGGGGCAGGCATTTAAGCAGGCCCCGCAACGAATGCAATAAAGGCTTTCCCTTGCTTTTGCGTTTGCAAGAATGTTAGTCCTGCCATTGTCCAGCAATATAACATACATTTCTTCCGGACCGTCGGACTCATTAGGTTGTTTCGGGCCGGTTAATATTGTATTATATACAGTGATTCGCTGGCCCGTTCCATAGGTAGCAAGCAGTGGCCAGAACAGGCCAAGATCTGCGATCGTAGGGATAATTTTTTCAATGCCGGCGATTACAATATGGGTTTTTGGAAATGAAGCACTCAACCTGGCATTTCCTTCATTTTCTGTCACAGCAACGGCTCCCGCCTCTGAAATAATGAAGTTAGCTCCGGTGATACCGATTTCAGCCTCAGGATATTTTTTTCTTAAAGTATTTCTTGCAACCAGAGTAAGTTGCTCTGGTGATAGATTGGGAGCAGTATTGAGTTTATCCGCAAAGAGCTTGGCAATATCTTCTTTGCTTTTGTGCATGGCGGGTGTAACAATATGATACGGCGGTTCGCCATCTAACTGTTGGATATATTCGCCCAGATCGGTTTCTATACTTTCAATCGAATGTTCTGTCAGAAACTCATTTAATTTTATTTCTTCCGTCACCATGCTCTTGCTCTTAACAATAGTGCGGCACTTCTTTTCTTTGCAGATCTGCAGGATTTCAGAAAGCGCCTGTTCTGCCGTTTCGGCCCATATTACCTTTCCACCTCTATTTGTGAAATGAGTTTCAAAATCTTCCAATTGCTGATCAAGAGTCTCCATTGCTCTCCACTTGATATTCTTGGCTCTTTCACGAGCAAGGTTCACATTGTTGAATTGCTGTTTGCCCACAGGCACCACTGCATCATATTTGCCAATATTGAAATTGATTTTCCGACGATGTTCCAGGTCACCCGCTTTGACGACGCTTTTTGCAATAAATGAACCAATTTGATCCGACATGATCTTTCTTTTAGCAGCGTTGAATTTAGTTACGTTTTGACAAAGCCACAGTGAATTCAGTAACCTAATATATGTTATTTACCGGAAGGCGGGGCAATTTCCTTGAAACCGTCCATGCTCGTGACTTTGCATTTAAAGATTAACCTGACAGTATAATTTCTCAGCTCATCCTTATTCTTGGTTCGTTGATAGAATTTTTTGAACGTGGCATTGTATTCGCCTATAATCGTTTCGTCATCGGAAAAGGTAGGAGTTTGATATAGTTTTAAGGACTGACTTGTCGGCGAAACGGTGATATCGCTGGTGTAGGTAGAATCCGTTTGTTTTATTTTATATGCAGAATTCTCTCCTGACTTGGCATGCAGAGAACCACTGAATTTGTCACGGTAAATCTTAATGCCAACACCAACGCCCGCTTTCCGGCCCAATCCGCTATTCAATAGCAGGGTATCTTCAAATTTGAAACAAAGGCATCCTGCGGCAAAAAACTCACGTGCACCAGCAGTGTCAGGGGGTTTCACCAACATGCCATTCTTGTACAAATAAAAATCCGCAATATTATTTTCCAGTGCAGCCTTGCTTCTGCCATGAAACAGCTTCTTGTAATTAAGATCCGAAGTGTGGATGGACCGCGTGACAGAATACTTGTTCCATTTTTGTACTTCCTGGGATTTGGCGGACATAAAAAGCATGAGACATGCGACCCAGGTAATGCTACCAAAAAAAAATTTCATAGATTACTTATGCTTATGATCAGTTGTTGATTCCAAATGTTTCGCTGTTGCTTCAAGTGCCTGGTAAAATTCTTCTCCATATTTTCTGATCAGCGCCTCTTTTAAGAACTTGTATGCCGGAATTTTCAGCTTTTTCCCCAGCACACATCCGGGATGACACATGTCTTCCCTCGGCTCATAGTTAACAAATTCGATATCTTCTTTCTTACTTTTCTTTATTTTGATAGGATAGAGATGACAACTGATGGGTTTTTTCCAACTTATTTTTCCATCCCGGTAGGCTTGTTCGATTCCACAGTGAATAATGCCCTTGTCGTTTCGAATTCCATAAACGCACATTTTACCTCCGATCGTCGGTGTCACCCAGCCAAACTCTTTGTGATATTGATATCTTCCCTGTTTTTCAATCTCGGCAACACCATCCTCCGTAAGATAAGGCTTAACTATTTCATATATGTCATTGAGATGATCCAACTCTTCGGTTTCCAATGGTGCGCCGGCATCGCCGTCTTCACAACACCCTCCTTTACAACGATTGAGGTCGCAAACGAACTTCTCCTCCACTACCAGGTCACTTACAAGTTTATTGTCAATAGCTATCACGAAAATCTTTTGAATTTGGCAAAGTTAATGGACTAAGTTCATCGATCGAAGAAATTGGCAGAATAGAATTTTGGTCAGCCCGGATTATTTTTTCCATCTTAAAGTATTGATAAGATGTTGCATGTCTTCCTGAAGGAACTGATTGACAATTCTTAATGAATCTTCATTGGGAGTCGTATCAAAATACAATGCGCCGCGTAAAAAATGCTTCACAGAATCACTGACAAAGAATTGTTTAGCTGTGGCAGCATTACCTCCCACGCTAAAGAACACGCCGTGAACGCCCAGTGGCGTTTGCATAAGTGAATCGTCAATAGAAGTGGCCTTGTAACTATGCTTATAAGTCATTTTATATGCGTCGTCACGCAGCTTGTCAAAATTATGATTGACCTCTTTGTAACTCATATAGATGCGTGCATTGAAGCGGGGGAAATCAATATTGATCCAATAAGGATTTTCTGGTTTGTCCTCGAAAAAACTAGTGTCTCGGATCACTTTTGCGTAAGAAGGATATTCAAAAGAATAAGGAAAATTCGGCTCATCAAACACCTGGTATTCATGTGCGGGAAACGAGATTCGAAAATAACCCGTCGGTTTTGGCGTATATGGACGATTGCAGGAGATCAATACAATTGTCCAACAAAGTAGCCCGGTAGCAATTAAGGGGAAGCGTATTTTTTTCAAATGCGATAGATTAACCAATTTCTGAAAAGGCACGGAATAGATTATTTTATTGATTTTTAATCATGACTTTCACTTTCTTTACCCTACTGCTGTCAGCGTCTAACACGGTGAATTCAAAATCGCCGGATACAATAACATCATTAACTTTCGGAATTTCTCCGGCGAGTTCCAGTATCAGACCTGCAAGGGAATCGCTGTCACCCTTTACTTCGTCAAAGGTATCAACAGGAATATTCATTGCTTTGCAAACATCATTTATCATTGTTCTGCCTTCAAAAACGTAAGCGCCATCTTCCAGCCTGTTGCTGGCATTCTCATCCTCATCAAATTCATCCTTGATATCGCCTATTACTTCCTCCATGATATCTTCTAAGGTGACAATGCCGCTTGTACCACCAAATTCGTCCACTACAACTGCAAAATGGACTCGGTTAGTTTGAAAATCATGGAGCAAGTCCTTGATCATCTTGTGTTCATGCACAAAATAAGGAGGCCTGATCAAAGTATGCCATTCAAAATGGTCCGGTTCATTGAGATGCGGGATGAGGTCCTTGGTATGGATAAGACCGGTTATTTCGTCCAGGCTCTTTTTATAAACAGGTAACCTTGAATAATGCAATTCCTCCACTTTTTGTTTGAGTGATCCAAAATTGATCGAATCTTCTATGCCGCTCACATCCAGCCTGGTCTTCATGATTTGCTTGACGGTGATATTGCCGAATTTGATAATTCCTTTCAGAATATTTTTTTCTTCTTCCGAAGCATCACTGTTCGATTGCAGGTCAATGGCGTGATCCAATTCTTCCAAACTATGCGCAGCTGATTTTTCACTGCCGAATAAATGTTCGAGTTTATCAGACTGGCGTACAAACCATGCACCCACTCTCTTAAAAAGTAAATGAATGATTTCTGTTAGGCCGGAAGTGTAAAAAGCGAATTGCAGGTTGTTTTGGGAAGCCCAAACCTTAGGCATGATTTCTCCGAAAAGGATTAAAACAAAACTGACGATGACGATCTTTATCAGGAACTCAAAGAACCAAAGATTTTGTTTGAAAGGTATGACCTGGTCGATCAGGAAATTTGAAAGAATGATGATGCCTATATTTAATAGGGTGTTGGCAATCATTAAGGAAGCAAGCAGTGTTTTGGGATCTTCAAGCAGGTTGACAATGCGCTTCCACGATGCATCCTGTTTTGTCTTAAGGATATTGATGTCCTTCTCTGTGAGTGAAAAGAAAGCGATTTTGGAGCCGGAAACAATAAAAGAAAGAATAAGGAAAAAGAGAATAAGCACAACCAAAATTGTTGTTGCCTGCGCATTGATGATCAGCAATAAAGGCGGCGAAAAATGAGCAAGAAGGATATTATTTAAAGGGTGATCCAAATTAATTCTGGTTTCGTGAATAATACCGCGATAATCATACAGGCAGGTCAATAGGCCTGCCTGTAACATAAGGTCGCAAATTTAATAAAATATCGATTCTGTTCTAAAATGGTAAATCTTCTGAGGGTTCTCCAACGGGAGGGACGTCCGGGCTACTGATGCCTTCAATTCCTTCATGATGAACGGGGGGATGCCCGGCAAGATCTGACCGCTTATCAAGCATAATCAGGTTATCTCCTACCACTTCAGTTGCAAATTTTTTATTGCCTTCTTTATCTTCCCAACTCCTTGTCCTTAACCTTCCTTCGATATACACCAAACTTCCTTTATGGAGATATTTTTGTGCCAGTTCGGCAAGTCCTCTCCACAAAACCACGGTGTGCCATTCTGTCTGCGAAATGAGTTTACCAGCTCTGTCTTTAAAAGTTTCAGTTGTTGCGAGTGAGAATTTTGCTACAGCGATATTCCCTTCTAGATATTGTACATCCGGATCTTTTCCTAAATTTCCAATGAGCATCACCCGATTTACACCTCTCATAAAATGAAGTTT
>PSRA01000136.1 GCA_003175695.1 Bacteroidota bacterium
CTCCTCAGATAGCACAGGGGTAAAAATCACCATCAATTCATAATTGTTCATTTCCCTGTATTTGAGTTTAAAAATTAAATGGGCTGCAAAGGTATAGATTTATGCTGAATGGGAAAAGATTTTAACCGATTTATAAGGAGAAAAATCGGCTTTCGAGCGAAGCTGGTGACATCTTCAGTCCGAAATACCTCAACTGGTCTTTTTGGAAAATTAAATCGTAACTACTTAGACCTCAATAACATTCAATTTTACCTTTCCAAGTCATACTGGCAGTCAAAGATAAATGGCATTGTGTTTGACAACCAAAACCCGTAAAATTCATTGATTATGCAAAAAGGCAGTATCCGCGTTCAAACTGAGAATATTTTTCCCATCATTAAGAAGTTCCTTTATAGCGACCATGAAATTTTTCTTCGCGAACTTATCAGTAATGCAGTAGACGCTACTCAAAAACTCAAGACGCTGGCCTCACTGGGCGAAGCCAAAGGCGAACTGGGAGATTTGACGATTGACGTGAAAATTGACAAAGAAAAAAAGACAATAACTATCTCGGACCGGGGAGTTGGAATGACTGCTGAAGAAGTTGACAAGTACATCAACCAGGTGGCTTTATCTGGTGCCGAGGAATTTGTAAGCAAGTATAAGGGTCAAAACGAAAACAATATCATCGGCAAATTTGGACTGGGTTTTTATTCATCATTTATGGTGAGTCAGAAGGTTGAAATATTTTCCAAAAGTTTTAGAGAAAACGCCAGTGCAGTAAAGTGGGAATGCGATGGTAGCCCGGAGTATTCATTAGAAGAAACTGAAAAAAGTGAGCGTGGAACGGATGTTGTTCTTTACATCAATGAAGACAGCCAGGAATTTTTAGAAGACGGAAGGATCCGCTCTATACTTACTAAGTTTTGTCGCTTCCTGCCGATTGCTGTAAAATTCGAAGAAAAGCAAATCAACAATACAAACCCGGCCTGGACAAAAAAGCCATCGGATCTCACTACACAAGATTATCAAAATTTTTATAAAGAGTTATACCCTTTCAACGACGCGCCATTGTTTTGGATTCATCTGAATGTTGACTATCCATTCCACCTCACCGGCATCTTGTATTTCCCCAAAATCAAACAGAGTTACGAGATCCAAAAAGACAAGATCCAACTTTATAGCAACCAGGTTTTTGTTACTGATGAAGTGAAAGATATTGTGCCTGAGTTCCTCATGTTGTTGCAAGGTGTGATTGACAGTCCTGATATTCCGCTCAATGTGAGCCGCAGTTATTTGCAAGGCGACCCCAATGTGAGGAAGATCAATAACCACATTACAAAAAAAGTAGCCGATAAGCTGGAGGAAATCTTCAACAAAGAGAGGAAAGAATTTGAAGAAAAGTGGGAGAGCCTGGGTCTGTTTGTGAAGTATGGTATGATGACCGATGATAAGTTCCTGGAAAGAGCGAACAAGTTCCATATCATGGAAGATGTAGATGGATCTAAATTCTACACGCTTGACGAGTATCGAACTGCAGTCGAAAATTTGCAGAAGAACAAGGATGGCAAGCTGGTAATCCTATATACCTCGAATCCGGTACAACAAGACAGTTATATAAAGGCAGCGCAAGCGCGGGGATATAAAATTGTGAAGTTGGAAACGCTCGTAGATGCGGGCTTCATTAATCAGATGGAAATGAAATGGGAGAATGTCCATTTCATGCGTGTAGACAGTGAAATAGTGGATAACCTGATAGACCGGCAGGAATCAAATGAAACTGTTTTGAATGAAAGCGATGCAGGCAAATTAAAGGAATTATTTGAGATTCAAATACCGTCCATTCATCTTAGCGTTGAATTGAAGGGGCTTAGTCCTGAAGCTCCCCCGGTTGTTGCTACCCGTCCGGAATTCACCCGAAGGATGAAAGACATGGCGGCTTTAGGCGGACAAATGGGAAGTTTTTATGCTAATATGCCGGATGAGGTAACGTTGACGGTTAACGGGAATCATCCCATTTTTCAGACCGTATTACAACAAGATAATCCTGACAAACAATTGAAAATTGCTCACAACCTGGCTGACCTTGCTTTGTTGTCCCAGGGATTGCTCAAAGGAAATGAACTCACAGCATTTATCAATAGAAGTATTGAGCTGATAGAAGGGAAAGAGAAGGCCAGAATTATTGTTGAACCATAGATTAGCCGGGAGTCAGAAGTCAGAGCCACTGGCATACAGGTCTGATGGCTTCTGACTACTGACTCCTGTCAGTTGACGGGAAGCCATCGATTCTCTTAGATCAATCACTTTCATCTGCAGACTCTTCTCGCCATTCCATTCATTCTCGTCAAGAGTAAATAGTATGTCGAAAGGCTTTCCACTATGTACAATTGGGAACTTGTCAGCCAGGTTGAAACCAATACCTCCCATCAAAACATTATCCTGCTTCAGCGAAAAGCGTATATGCATCTCCTTTACAATCCGGGAATAACCCGAGTCCACTACGTTGCTTGCAATGAAAATAGGTTTCATATTCCCCGGGCCAAATGGTTCCATTTGTTTGAGAATCTTGAAAAAGATTGGATTTAGGTCCTTCAATGCTACGATCGCATCGATGTTGATTTCAGGAACGAGATGTTTCGGTTGAATGGTAGCCGAAACAATCTCTTCGAATTTGGCACTGAATAATGGCACCTGTTCGGGTAGGAGTGTCATGCCAGCTGCGGCAAAATGACCACCATAACCCAGAAGATGCTCCCGGCAGGCGTGAATGGCTTCATATAAATTAAATCCGCTTACGCTGCGGGCACTGCCAGAAACCACTTCGCCACTTTGTGTCAGCACTACAGTCGGCCGGTAATATTTTTCAATCAGCCGCGAGGCGACAATGCCCACTACGCCTTTGTGCCAATGTGATTGAAAAACTACTGTTGATTTTCTATTGACGAGGATTTCATCTTTTTCAATGATGGCAAGTGCTTCTTCGGTGATACTGCTGTCAGTTTCTTTACGCTCACTATTATCGGAATGAAGCATTTCGGCATAGGTTAATGCTTCTTCATAAGTGCGCGCTATGAACATCTGCACTGCTTTTTTTGCATCATCCATTCGCCCTGCCGCGTTGACTCGCGGTGCGATCATAAAAACAAGGTTATTGATCAGCAGGGGCCTTTTCACGGCGCTCAAATGAATCAGTGCATGAATCCCGTTGTTTGGCTTTTCATTTACTTTTTTAAGCCCATAGTAAGCCAATACGCGGTTCTCCCGGGTCATGGGAACGATATCAGCAGCTATGGCGGTGGCCACTAAATCGAGGTAACAGTAATAATCTTCTTCGGGTAATCCCAGGTGTTGGGATATTGCTGTTATCAGCTTAAATCCCACACCACATCCGCATAATTCTTTATAAGGATAGGGGCAATCTACCTGCTTTGGATTCAGAATAGCCACTGCCGGGGGCAGGGTCGCATCGGGCAGGTGATGGTCACACACTATGAAATCAATGCCCAACGACCTGGCATATTCGATCAGTGTGACTGATTTGATACCGCAGTCCAGAGAAATGATCAAAGTATAACCATTCTCCCGGGCGAATTCCACGCCAAGTTGTGAGACGCCGTATCCTTCGCGATGGCGATGAGGGATGTAAAAATCGAGCAGGTGCCGGTGATAGATTTTTTGCAGAAACTGGTACATGCACGCAACCGAAGTGGTTCCGTCTACATCATAATCACCATAGACCAGGATTTTTTCATTATTACTGAACGCTTCAAAAATTCTTTCTACCGCCTTATCCATATCTTTCATCAACCACGGATCAAGCAGGTCCGTGATCTGGGGCCGAAAGAACTCTTTAGCCTGGTTAAAAGTTTCGATTTGTCGTTGTACGAGTACCTGGCAGAGAACAGGATGGATTTTTAATTCAGCATGTAATGCTGCCACTTTATTTGCATCCGTTTCCAATATGTTCCATCTTTTATCCATGGTGATCCAGGTAGCTTATCTATAAAGATCGTTTAATATTTCCGGTCCGTTGTAAACCTTACCAATTCTTCCAGACTCTGTCGAACTTCATTGTCTTTGAATTCATAAAGAATTGATAATGCTTCATCCCGATAGTTATTCATTTTTTCTGTCGCGTAATGAATGCCACCTGTCTCCTTCACCTTATTGATGACATAGCGGACTTTTTCCTTGACCCTGTTTTGATTTTTAACGATATAAATCAGTTCCCTCTTTGTCGCTCTGTCAACATTATTCAACGTGTAGATCAACGGTAGAGTGAGTTTTTTTTCCTTGATATCATTGCCTGTTGGTTTCCCAACCATTTCGTCGCCATAGTCGAACAAGTCGTCCTTTATTTGGAAAGCCATACCCACTTTTTCTCCAAATCGGCTGAGCCTGTCTGTTAGAACTTCATCACGGCTGGTTGAATAAGCGCCCGACGCGCATGAAGATGCCAGTAAGGAAGCCGTTTTATTGCGGATAATTTCGAAATAGATGTTTTCATCCAGGTTGAGGAAACGCGCTTTTTCAATTTGTAATAATTCACCTTCACTCATTTGCCTGATGGCGTTAGACAGCAATTGCAAAATCCTGAATTCGTCATGATCGAGGGACAGCAATAACCCCTTGGCCAGGAGGTAGTCGCCTACTATCACCGATACCTTTGTTTTCCACAGCGCGTATGTAGAAAAAAATCCCCGTCTCTCGAGTGATTCATCCACCACATCGTCGTGAACTAACGTGGCAGTGTGAAGTAATTCAACCAGAGATGCCGCCCGGTAGGTGGACTCGTTGATTTCACCGCAAAGTTTGGCTGACAACAAAACGAACATGGGCCGAAGCTGTTTGCCTTTTCTATTAACAATGAATCGCATGATTCTGTCCAAAAGTGGGACTTGGCTGCTCACGGCTTCCTTGAACTTCTTCTCAAAGATCTTTAGTTCTTCGTGTAATATTGATTGTGATATCGTCATGTTAATGCAGCAAATTACTAATATTCTCTACTAAGCATCTTATTTATGAATTTAATTGTCTAGTCTCCGAAATGATGTCAAAACCAGCGAGATTCACAGTGGTTGCAATACAAAAAAATTTGTTATTTAAAAGCCAATTTCTATTTTTGCTGTTGAAATCCTCCCGCTTCATAATTCATTCAATTACAAAGTAAACTTCAGTTATGGGCAAAAAGTACAGGTTGTTATTGGGCTTGCTATTGGTATTTGTATCATGCTCGTTTGCTCAAGACAGCAACAGCAGTTACGATTTGCGTGATTCGTCTCTGATTCCTTCAAGGAGAATTCCTCAACATAACGAATGGTTGAATAATGCATATCCTTTCCCAGCCATGCCCCGTCATCAATGGGAAATTGGTGTGAAAGGAGGGCTTACTGCGGTAGCCAGTGACGTTAGAGCCTGGCTTCCTACAGGAGGAGTGGGTGTGCATGTCCGTAAGGCATTAGGTTATGTTTTCTCTTTAAGAATGGAGTACGATTGGATGAGAGGAAAGGGCCTCAATTGGCAGCCTTCTTTCACAGGATATGCTCCAAACAGTACTTGGACCCAATATTACAGCGCTGCAAATCATCAACCCGTTTTTCTTAATTACAGGACAACCATTCAGGAACTTTCAGTTCAGGGCGTTGTAACGCTCAACAATATTCGCTTTCACAGAGCAAAATCCGGAGTTGCAGTATACGTGTTTGGTGGAGTCGGCTTAGCCACATACAGCACTTTTCAAAATGCTCTGAATGGAAGTGGAAACCCATATGATTTCCAACAGATCATCAACCAGTTTGGTGCGACCGGCTTCACCTACAAAAACCGGAAAGATATACGCAAAGCACTTAAGAATATGATGGATGGTTCTTTTGAAACCATGTCAGAAAGGGACCACTCACAACCAACCCTCTTTGGCAGTGCTCCGTTGACTTTCGTAGTGCCACTTGGTTTGGGAATCCAATTCAAACTGAATAACAAATTCAATATCGCGCTGGAAGACAAAGTTTCAATCACCAGATCTGATTTAATAGATGGAGCCCGGTGGCAGGAAACCGGTTCAACTTCTGTAAGTGTATTGACCAGTCATAATGATGCCTACAATTTTTTATCTGTGGGACTCAACTATAATATAGGCAAGAATGCTGTTGAGCCTCTGTGGTGGATCAACCCACTTGATTATGCGTACAACGAAATCAACGCACCCAGGCATATGCGCCTTCCCAAGCCAATTTTGCCTGATGCCGACGGAGACGGTGTAACAGATCAGTTCGACCATGAGCCCAACACCCCTGCAGGTTGTCCTGTTGACACCCATGGTGTCAGCCGCGATACGGATGGTGACGGTGTTCCCGATTGTAAGGATAAGGAACTTATTACACCCACCCAGTGCCAGCCAGTGGATGCTGACGGTGTAGGTAAATGTCCAGATCCCGCTTGCTGTAAGGAAATCAATAATCGTCTTGATTCTGGTCTGGTAGGCGGTATAGGTGGCAGAGGCAGATGCAGCATTGGTGACTTGCCGAGCATCACCTTCAAAGGCCGTTCAGTCTCCCTCAGCAAGGATGCCCAGGCATTACTCGCTACTGTGGCTGAAAAGATGCGTAACAACCCGACTTGTAAGGTCGCAGTAATTGGTTATGGTGAATCCAGCAAGTCTGCTCAACAATTGAGTTGGGATCGCGTGAACGAAGTCATTAAATATCTCGTTGAAAAGGAAGGTATTAATTCTGACCGGTTCATATTCCGATATGGCCAAAGCGGCGGAGAAGAAAATACTATTGACCTCAAAGATGCTACCGGTGAAGAAGGTCCTAATACAGTACCCGCTCCACATCCAAATTTGAGAAGAAGATAATCGCTTATATATCAAAAATCTGCAAAATGTAAAAGTCGGATCTCCACTTTTACATTTTGCATTTTAGGCATTCGTTAACGACATTTATTTTGGCGCAAAGTTCAATCCTTACATATTTGCCTTAAAATGATTAACTTTGCAGGCTTTTATGCGAAAAATATCCTTACCACTGATATCAATAGTTTTTCTCTCTTCCTGCTTCCTGGTACCGAAATCCTGGAAGAAAAGTGAGAGCTTTACCAAGGTTCAGAAGAGCACGGATTATGATTATAAGCTGCGAATGGCAGAGAAATACTATGTCAACAAGGATTATAACCATGCCCAACTCCTTTATGATGACTTGTTTCGCGTAATGAAGGGTTCGGAGCACTTTGAGGATATCTATTATAAGTATGCTTATTGCGCCTACTACCTGAAGGATTATCTGAACGCAGAAAACCTGTTTAAGGGTTTCTCGGAGGCCTTCCCAAACAGTCCCAAAGCAGAGGAGATGGATTATATGCGCGCATATTGCTTTTATAAGCAATCGCCAAAAGTGGAACTGGATCAAACAAATACAACGAAAGCAATTGGTTTCATGCAGGCTTTTATCAGTACCCATCCTGGATCAGAAAGGATTAAAGAAGCAAATGAAATTATTGACAAATGCCGGGCGAAACTGGAGTTGAAGGATTTTGAAAGCGCTAAATTGTATTATAATTTAAAGGCATCGAATCCTGCTTATTTGAAAGCCGCAGGACTTGCATTCAATAGTTTATTGAACACATACCCGGATTCTGAAAAAAGTGATGAGTATAAGTTGTACGTGATCAAATCAAACTATGAATATGCAACCTTAAGTCTTCCTGAAAAGAAGGAAATGAGATTTGAGCAGGTGGTAACGGATTGCAATGATTTCATGGATCGTTTTCCAGATAGTAAATTTAAAAAGCAGGTGCAGGAATACCTGGATCTTTCAACAAATACATTAAAAGTCTTAAAAAATGAGCCGGTTAAGAAGACAAGTTAGTTCAAACACCACTAACACAGCTGAAACAAAAAATCTTACAGATCTCAAGGCTAAGACCGGAAATCTGTATGAATCAATTGCGATTATCGCAAAGCGTGCGAATCAGATTAATATTACCATGAAGGAAGAGTTGCACAATAAGTTGGAAGAATTTGCAACGCATACCGACAGCCTGGAAGAAATTCATGAGAACAAGGAGCAAATTGAGATTTCTAAAGCTTATGAACGCATGCCAAATCCGGCACTGCTGGCAACCCAGGAATTTCTAGAGGACAAGGTTTACTACAGGAAGAACGAAGATGATCTCTTTAGTTAAAAATTGTCTTAATAGTTAATATTATTCAGCGACAAAGAACTACTTGTCGCTTTTTAGTTTTATTCATGTAACTTAAACACATCAAACCGTTCGGCCCATTCATGTTGAAAGGAAAGAAAATATTGCTCGGAGTTACAGGGAGTATTGCGGCTTATAAGTCGATTTTGCTCGTAAGACTCCTGGTCAAAGAAGGGGCTGAAGTAAAGGTTATCATGACTCCTGCGGCCAAGGATTTTGTAACACCCCTGTCTCTTTCAACCATTTCAAAAAATCCCGTTTTAGTTGATTTGTTTGAAGAAAATACCTGGTCCAATCATGTGATTTTGGGGCGATGGGCGGATCTGATGTTGATCGCACCTTTGAGTTGCAATACATTGGCTAAAATGGCGAATGGAATATGCGACAACCTTTTGCTGGCTACTTATTTGTCTGCTACCTGTCCTGTTGCCGCAGCCCCGGCCATGGATGAAGATATGTGGAAACATCCTGCCACTGAGTCAAATTTGGACAAATGGAGAGGAATTGGTCATCATATTATTCCGGTAGAAAGAGGTGAATTGGCAAGCGGGCTGGAAGGAGAGGGGAGAATGGCAGAACCAGAGCACATTTTGAAGTTCATCGAAGAGCATTTTTTTTTAAAGAAAGACCTGGCGGGTAAAAAAGCACTGGTAACTGCCGGACCGACTCATGAATCAATAGACCCGGTTCGATTTATTGGAAACCACGCCTCCGGAAAAATGGGTGTGACCATTGCGGAAGAACTTGCAAGAAGAGGGGCGTCCGTTCAATTGATCATGGGACCTTCTAAAATTGAGATGCCGGGACTGGGTATTAAAGTTCAAATGGTGGAATCAGCTGAGCAAATGTACAGGGCTTCAGTAGCTGCATTTCCAACTTCGGATATTGCCGTCATGGCTGCCGCAGTGGCTGACTACACACCCGCACATGTCTCAGAAGAAAAAATCAAGAAATCAGAGAATTCTCTGGTTCTGGAATTGGTGAAGACAAAAGATATTCTTCAAAGTCTCGGCGAAATAAAAAAGAATGGTCAGGTCGTTGTGGGATTTGCTTTGGAGAACAGGAATGAGAAGGCTCATGCAATGGGTAAGTTGAAAAAGAAGAATGCTGATATGATCGTACTGAATTCGCTCAATGATACGGGAGCCGGTTTCGGATATGATACCAACAAAATAACCATATTTGAAAAGGACGGAACAGAACTCGCCTATGAAAAAAAGCCAAAACAACAAGTCGCAAAAGATATCGTTGATAGAATTGTAAAAATGTTGTATGTCTAAGAAAACTATTTCGCTCTCTGTAATTTGTCTACTCCTTTTCACTTCTTCCAGGTCACAGGAATTAAGAGCTAATATTACCGTCATCTCCAACCGAATAAGTTCGCAGATTGACCATAAGATCTTTACCACTTTACAGACAGCTTTGTTCGACTTCATGAATAACAGAAAATGGACAAACGAAAATTTTCAGCCCAATGAAAAGATAGTTTGCAATTTTCTGCTGAACCTGAGTGGCTCCCTGGACAATAACACATTTCAGGGGCAGTTGACAGTACAGGCGGCCAGGCCGATATTCAATTCTTCTTATCAGAGCCCTCTGGTAAATTTCATGGACGAATCAGTTACCTTTCGTTATATTCAATACCAAGCTCTCGAATTCAATGATAACAGGGTCCAGGGAGCCGAACCATTCGCTGCTAATCTAACAGCGATTTTTGCTTACTATGCCTATATGATCCTCGGATTTGATTTCGATTCTTTTTCTCTTCGCGGCGGTGACCCATATTTTCAAAGAGCATTGAATATTGTAAACAATGCGCCAGAAGGGACAAATATTGTTGGTTGGAAACCTTTTGATGGCACAAGAAACAGGTATTGGTTAAACGAAAATGTTACTAATTCCAGGTATACTTCTGTGCATGATGCCATGTATGAATACTACAGGCGTGGCATGGACCAGATGTACGACAGGGAGAACGATGCAAGATCCGCCATTCTCAATACGCTTAATATCCTGAATACGGTCAATTCCGAAAACCCCAACCTGATGATCATGCAATTCTTTTTTCAGGGTAAGGCCAATGAACTGTCTAATGTGTTCAAAAAAGGCAGTCCCGACGAAAAATCGAGGGCCCTGGATTTGCTCACCAGGCTGGATATTAGCAATATAAATAAATACAAACAGGACTTACAATGAGGATCATAACTGTAATGCTTGCTGTATTGATGCTCGTTAGTTGCAGCGACAAGGAGAGGGTTCCAAGAGGTATTATTCAAAAAGAAGAAATGAGCAAGATCCTTTGGGACATAATCCAGGCGGATCAATTCCATTCACTCTATATGGTAAAGGACTCTGCTAAATACAACGTCAAAGCAGAAACGATGGAGCTTTATGACCAGGTATTTCGCATACATCATACAACGAAGGAAGATTTTGACAAGAGTTTTCAGTTTTATCTCGCTCATCCCGACATCACCAAGGAGATGTTTGATTCACTATCCGTAAAAGCAAACAGGAGAAGGGGAGATGTGTACAAAATAAACAGCCAACTCAAAAAATCCTGAGTTTTTTATCCCGCACATAATCGTATTTTTATCATACAAGCTTTTGCTCATGAATAAAGTAGTGGCTAATGCTATGGAGGCCATTCATGATGTTTCCGATGGAGCTATCATCATGCTAGGTGGTTTCGGTTTGTGTGGCATACCGGAAAACTGTATTGCTGCCTTAGCAAAAAAAGGAATCAAAAACCTGACCTGTATATCCAACAATGCAGGTGTGGATGATTTTGGATTGGGATTGCTGCTTCAAACAAAACAGATCCGGAAAATGATCAGTTCGTATGTTGGAGAGAATGCGGAGTTTGAGCGCCAGCTGCTGGCAAATGAATTGGAAGTGGAATTAATCCCGCAAGGAACACTGGCTACCCGACTCCAGATGGCCGCCATGGGAATACCGGCTTTTTATACTCCTGCCGGATTCGGTACAGAAGTAGCGACGGGCAAGGAATCAAGAGAGTTCAATGGAAAAATGCATTTGATGGAATATGCATTGCATGCAGATTTTGCCATGGTAAAAGCCTGGAAAGGTGATGATCAGGGAAATCTTGTTTTCAAAAAAACAACCAGGAATTTTTCGACTTCAATGGCCAAGGCAGGTACAATCACAATTGCTGAAGTGGAAGAGTTGGTACCGGCAGGCGGGTTAGATCCGGACAGCATACATGTTGCAGGAATCTATGTACACAGAATTTTTCAGGGTCATCAATATCAAAAAAGAATAGAACGAAGAACAGTCCGCATCTCTCAGAAAAATTAATACGATGTTTGTTTCCGTCTCAAATCTTACCAATAACATGGGCGTCGACGAAAAGATCGCACGCTTCTTTGTCGATAGAAAAGTGCCCCAGGATAATATTTTTTGGAACAAGAGGCTCCTGTATATCGCCCGGGGCAATGGCTATATTTCTATCCCTGTCTATTACGATTTCCTGCTTCGCATAGGCCTCCTGCGTGAATGCTTACTGGATGAGTCACATATCCAGTTTATGGAAAAGGTCATGCATTATGCGATGCTGGTTGAATACAACCAGATGAGTTTCGGGGATCAGCTATTGTCTATTCAGCATTTGCTTACAAATCGTATCAGAAACCAGGAATTTTACCTAGAGCTGATTCATTACCTGGAGCAGCCGGTACTGCGTCCCATAGGAAAATTAGGTATGCCAATACCTTCCCTGAACAGGGCAGATGTTTTCCTGTTCATCCTCTGCGATCTTCCCATGTCGCAATCACAAATTGAGCAGGCAATTTCATATTGGTATGCTTTGCACACGTCCTATTTGATAATGGATGACATGTACGACTATCAGCTTGACAAGCAGGTAAAGGATGAAAATGCAATCATTGAATTGGGGGACGGCGAGAAGGGATTTGAAAGAGCATTTGAGATACTAAAAAGAAATATCAAGACCATTGAGCCGGTCAATCCCACACTGGCAGCGCACTTTGAAGTAACGATGGAAGGATTGTACGATACGAATACTAAATCTTGAACGCCACATGGCTTTGGACAAATTCGGAATTGCAAAACGGATCGCAAAGGAACTGAGGGATGGAATGTATGTGAATTTAGGGATTGGAATTCCTACGCTCGTAGCCAATTATATTCCCCGAGATATTTCAATCATGCTGCAATCTGAAAATGGAATTTTGGGAATGGGCCCTTATCCAACGGATGCAGAGATTGATCCGGATCTTATCAATGCGGGCAAAGAGACTGTGACTATTTTGCCCGGCGGCGCCTTTTTCGATAGCGCCGAGAGTTTTGGTATGATCAGGGCGGGTAAAGTAGATCTCACCGTTTTGGGTGCCATGGAAGTCTCGGAAAAAGGAGACATCGCGAATTGGAAGATTCCAGGGAAAATGGTCAAAGGAATGGGAGGCGCCATGGATCTGGTTGCCAGCGCCCGGAATATTATAGTGGCTATGCAGCACACGAATCCAAAAGGTGAATCGAAATTATTGCCTGCTTGCACTTTGCCATTAACAGGACTAGGATGTGTGAAAAGAATCGTCACCGACTTAGCCGTGGTGGATGTCATCTCTTCCGGATTCAGATTAGTTGAAAGGGCCCCGGGCGTATCAGTTGACGAAATCAGGCAAAAAACAGCTGGTATGCTGATTGTGGAAGGTGAAATACCGGAAATGAGGATCGATTAGTTCGGAGGCATGCTCCGGTTCGCGATCCTGATTTTATTCTAGGGAATTTTCTCTCGATTTGTAAAGCAGCGCCGCCAATAAATAAAAAAAGTATCTTGCCAGACTGGCAAAATCTAAAAGCAGTTCTGAATCTCTGAAGGAAGAGCTTCGCCACGAAGCAAAACATCCACTCAACATTTCAACTAATAAGATAGTCGAGAAATAGAAAAGCGTTCCCGTCGAAATCCAAAATAGCGCTGAATAGAGAATTTGAAGATTTTCTTTCTTGACCGATCGAACGAGGCAGTATCCGGCGAGTATTACTATGAATGCATGTTGCAATAAATCCAGCCAATAACTATTTTGTCCGATTCCCTTGATGATATCATGTGTGATCACTGCAGAAATCAATGCGATGGCCAGTACATTCACCATCTCTCGTGAGCCCTTCCTTAATATCGTGCGAAAAGCGAGGACCAGGAATATAAACTCCATGAGGGAAAAAACATGAATGAGCGGAATCAGCTTCGTAAGGTTTGGCTGAGAAATTCTGATCGTCAATCTCCTTATAAAGTCGAGCAGACAAACAGTAGTGAGGTAATTGAAAATATCCTCGTGGAAGATTCTTCTGAATAGGATGACAAAGACCGGCAGAAGCGGAGCGAATGCAAGAATTTCTGAAAAGGAATCAATAAAACTATTGCCGGTTCTGAACATACTGCGGGTTGAATAAGGTCAAACCGGTTTTCATGGAATTATGATTCACTTGTCCTCTAATCGATAAGATTGTTCTTAACAGCAAAAAAGACCAAACCGGCCGTGTTTTTAGCGCCGAATCTTTCCATTAATCGGTCCTTAATGGCTTCCACAGTCCGGGGGCTCACGCTCAATTTTTGAGCTATTTCCTGCGCGGTAAATTCCATGCAGATATATTTCACTACTTCCCTTTCTCTATCGCTCAGCGTAACTTCTGTATTGAGATTGGGAATTACTTTGGTTCTTGAGTGTGATTTCTTTAAGAGGATTCGATTAACAAAATTGTTCAGGTAATAACCTTTGGTTGCTACTTCCACGATGGCCCGTTTGATTTCAGATGGATCCGCACTTTTCAGCAGGTAACCATTCGCACCTATTTCCATCATATGGCTGACAAATCTTTCGTCTTCATACATGGTAAGTGCGATGATATGTATATGAGGATATTGTTTGGCAATCAATTTTGTGGTTTCGATGCCATCTTTCTGTGGCATTCTGAGATCCATCAGGATAACTTCAGGTGAAGCTGCTGCAAGACCATCCAGGAGTTCTTGTCCATTCTCTGCTTCCTGAACAAATTTGATATTGTTATAGGGCCGCAAGGAAAGAATCACACCCTTGCGGAATATTTTGTGGTCATCGGCAATAGCGACTTTGATTACTCCCATAGGTATTGCAAAATAATAGTCTAAAGGTACATATTAATTCACTTCGGCTAAGCCGGCTTCAGCTCCTCTTCCTTGATCATTTCGATGGTGACTTTGTAATAAGTCTGCGACATATCTTTCTCAAAAAATATTTTTCCTTGCAACACTTTCAACCGGCTTTGAATATTTTTTAAGCCCAGTCCAACATTGCTCTTATTTAATTTTTCAAAGTCGGTTTGTGTCAGGCCTCTTCCATCGTGGTGAATGCGGATAAAGAATTTGTTTCCGCTTGTATTCTGGGTGAGATGAATAAAGCTGGCATTACTGTGCTTGAGAATATTGTTGACGAGTTCCTGGATGATCCTGAAAATAATGAGCTCATTTTCTGCTTTGAGGCGTTCCCGGTAATCATGAAATCTGCAGCTGGCGTTCATGCTCCCGGAACCGCTGATTTTTTGGAATAGGTCGTTAACGGCAGATTCAAGCCCGAAGTTTTTCAGCGTGGGAGGCATCAGGCTATGGGAGATGTTGCGGATCAGCTGAATCGTGTCGTCGATGATTTGCTTGGCATTGTAAATGCTCTGCAGCTGGGTGTTTTTGTCAAGGTTAACAAAGTTTTCATTCAGGTAAAGTCTGGCCGTGGCCAGCAAGGGACCCGCGTCATCATGCAAGTCAGCTGCAATGCGTTGTCTTTCTTCTTCCTGTAACCTGATAGATGCATTGAGAAGTGTTTTCTGCTGGTCTTGTTCCATTCTCTGCAGTTGTTGCTGGTACCGGATAACCTTGCGCTGATGAAAGCTGATAAATACTATCAGACCGATCGTCAGAGCCAGCATTCCAATAGTGCCGAAAAACAGCACCGTGGAAATGCTATTATCGGAGTTCAAAACTTGCAAGAGTATCATCTATTTTATCCAGGGGTTTGGGTTATTGTTCTCTTAAGGGGTTTTCATGAATATTATTATAGCCGGTATATGTTTTTTCAGTTATTGGATGGGCAGATGCAAAGCGATTCACCAGGAAGGCAATGCAAAAGATAAGATTAGTAATGATATTTGATACGTTATTAATGAACCAATACTTTTGAATTTCATAAGCTGACAAATTGTTTGCCATCATGAAAAGGAAAAATGTGCCAGACAAATAGATCATAATTGCCAAAACAATCCAAAAATTAGGTGATGAATAGATAAATTGTTCTTGCGGGCGACTCAGCTGCCCAAAGAAATAAGTTATAGAGAGTATGATCAGGGTCACTGATTCCACAGAGGCGGATATTGAATCAAAATTGGTTTTATTGGACTTCAGAAACAAAATCAACAGGAATATCACAAGACAAGTACACGCAGTTAGTACAATTCTCTTAATGATCTTGTTCCCAATGACTAAGTAGAAAAAATAAGTAAAAAGTGCAACTTCAACGATAGTAAAAATACCAAAAATTCGGAAATTATTATGTCGGCCCCACGGCGTCATGTATTGAAAAAAGTCAAGGCTGAAAGACAAGACTATATAAAAAAAAATTACCCATAACTCTCGTCTGCTTTTTTTAGTACAAAAGGCCAAGAAAAGAATTATAGGTAAAAGAGGTGAAATTATACTAATATATGCTAGCACTCCACTTTAAATGTGATCAAATATATAAAGTTGAGCGCAATAATACTAATCTGAAAGCCACTAAATTACGCTTAGCTTCCAAACCAAGACTTTATTGGCGTTCCATCGCCCATTGTTCTGTCACCGATCAACGCTTCGATCCTTCCTAATTTTCCTTTTTCGTTGATTACCGGATACTCAATTATATTATCGCCTTTTTCGTCAACTCCGGCATACACTAGGGTTTGCAATCCACTCTCATCAATAGCATTAAAAAACCTTATTGCTGTACAACCTGGCTGTGCAAGTATTTGTTCTATCACATTCTTGCCAATTGTATACGATTTAACCGCGTCAGATGGGCAGGTATCTTGAAAATCTTTTACCATCTTAGCCGCCAATTCGTGATCAATAGCCTCACCCACATTGGCGTAGTTTACCGGTTTTCTGACTTGAGCCTTGTCCATGATTGATAATTTTAGAGGTTGAGTGTTTTAGTTTGGTTATGTAATTAACCCCTAAAAAAAAGATCGAACAACGGTATTGACTTCCAGTAAATTACC
>PSRA01000019.1 GCA_003175695.1 Bacteroidota bacterium
AATTTCTTTGAAATCGTAAGTCTGCCATTTTGTTATGTTAAAGTTTTATTTCGAATTAATTCCTGTCGGGTACGATTTGTTCATTTGTGCCAGACCAAGGTCTGACCCGGATCTTCTGGCTGAGCGCCTCATCTTATCTTCTGTCAAATCAACCTATTGCATGGGAACCTTCCTTTCTTAAATTCGGTGCGCAAAGGTACGACAAAAGTCGGAAAATCTGAAATTGCAAAAGCGGCGAAGAGCTAGGATTTGCCGAAAATTAATACCCCACACCTGGATGTAGAACACGGGTATTTTAACTTGCCATCTGGTCAAAATAAAAAACTCCCGCGATGGGCGGGAGTTTTTGAATCTATTGCAGGTATCTTATACTTTAAAGTGCGCAAAAGCTTTATTTGCCTCCGCCATCCTGTGTGTATCTTCTTTTTTCTTGAAAGCTCCGCCTTCACCTTTGCTGGCAGCCACAATTTCGTGAGCCAACTTCTCGGCCATATTCCTACCATTCCTTTCCCTGCTGTAACGGATCAACCATTTCATGCTGAGGGAGATCTTTCTGTCCGGACGAACTTCCGCTGGAATCTGGAAAGTCGCTCCTCCAATACGGCGGCTGCGAACTTCCACCGCGGGCGTAACGTTGTTTAGCGCCTTTCTCCAGATTTCATAACCATCCTCGTTGGTTTGCTTTGCCACCCTTTCCAAAGCATTATAAAAGATGTTGTAGGCAGTATTTTTCTTGCCTTGCCACATCAAATTATTGACGAAACGGGTAACTAAAAGATCATTGTATTTAGCATCCGGTGCGAGGGGTAATTTTTTAGCCTGCGTTTTCCTCATTTGTTCGTTGATTTATTGATAAACCAGCTGGGCCGGTTTCGAATATAAATTATTTTTTAGCTCCTTTATTGCCTTTTTCTTTCTTGGTACCATATTTAGAACGACTCTTCTTGCGGTCCTTCACGCCGGCGGTATCCAGGCTACCACGTACGATGTGGTATCTTACACCAGGTAAATCCTTAACACGGCCACCACGGATCAATACGATTGAGTGCTCCTGCAGGTTATGCCCTTCACCGGGAATGTAGGCAATCACTTCTACTTTATTGGTAAGCCTTACTTTCGCAACCTTACGCAAAGCAGAGTTTGGCTTTTTTGGAGTTGTAGTATACACACGAGTGCATACACCCCTGCGCTGCGGACAAGCATCCAGCGCCCTGGATTTGCTCTTTGCCCTAATAATTTCCCTTCCTTTTCTAACTAATTGTTGTATTGTAGGCATTTAAGACCTGTTTTAATTTGGGACGGCAAAGGTAAAGGAAGAGGAAAAAATATCCAAATTTTATTGAAATATAAAAGGATAAGCACCTTTGGGCTTATCCTTTTGACTGATTTAATGAAAAACCTGAATTCTTTAGAAAAAGATGCGGATGAAGGCATTCCAATCGCTACACTTTTATCATCCAGCCAAACTTATCTTCAGCAACGCCATCCCTAATATCTGTCAGCCTTTTTTTCACCGTCGGGGCAATCTTCCAATTTTCCGTCTCAAACTTCATCGTGAAATCTTTATAGCAGAGCTCCTTGATTGGAGAGATGGTTGCGGCCGTTCCGGTTCCGAACAGCTCGGTCAGCTTACCGGATTTATAGGCTTCAATTAATTCTTCGATGCTTATTCTCCTTTCTTCTACTTTCACTCCCATCTCTTCTAAAATAGTCATCACACTGTCTCTTGTCACACCGGCGAGGATGGTTCCCTCTTCCAGGGAAGGTGTTATTGCTTTATTTCCAAAAACAAAAAATACGTTCATAGTGCCCACTTCCTGCAACCATTTGTGCTCGAAGGCATCGGTCCATAAAACCTGGTCATATCCCCTGGATTTTGCAACCGCTGCAGCTTTCAGACTTCCGCCATAGTTGCCAGCATTTTTGGCAAATCCAACACCACCTGGTGCAGCCCGGGTATATATCTCTTCAACATAGATCTTCATCGGATTTGCATAGTATGGGCCGGTCGGACTGAGCAGGATAAGAAATTTATATGTGTCGGAAGGCTTCACACCAATGGTAGTATCCGTTGCAAACATGATTGGCCTTATATACAAAGAATAATCATATTTATGAGGAATCCAGTTTTTATCCAATTCGATCAACTTCCGCATTCCCTCAATAAATATTTCTTCAGGTACCGGTGGCATTTCCATTCTGTCTGCAGAAATATTGAATCTCTTGAAATTATCTTGTGGCCGGAAAATGTATGCCTCACCGGCATTGTTTTTATACGCTTTGATCCCTTCGAAAATTGCCTGCCCATAATGCAAAGCTGCCAAAGAAGGTTCGAGCAACAGGGGCTGATAGGGTTTTATTTCTACTGATTTCCATTCGCCATCTTCATAATCTGCTTCCAACATATGATCCGTAAAATATTTTCCAAAAGGAAGATGGTTGAAATCGATTTCGTTTAATTTGCTTCTTTCCACCTTGGTGATCTGTATTTCCAGCTCGTCGATCATAAAACGGTATTTTTGTTATTGCAAAGAAACAAAACATTCTTTGCGCAGGCAAAAAAGCAGGCAAAAAACTAACAAATGTTAGTGTACGGTAGATACCAATGACAGTCGGTTAAAACATTTCTTAATTATGGGCAGTTTAGACTCAGCTTCTTTATCAGGTTTGACTATCAAAGAGCTTTATGGGCATCAATTAGTAATGCCAGCTCAAACTATCGTTGACAAATCTCAGAAAGAAAAGCCTGCTGAAGGTTATGCATTCCTAGGAAATAATGAGAAAAAAATCACGCTTGTCGTTCAAACTGCCGATTCTGAATTTCTGCCAGATGAAGATTTTCAATTTATTTCAAAAATGCTCGGTGCCTGTAAATTACATGTCAGTGACGTAGCCATCCTGAATCATCACAGAAAGCCCGTCGTGATGGGCGAAGTGACCAATCAACTTCATCCAAAGGTTGTCATGATGTTTGGCTTGGAGCCCATGTTATTAAAAATTCCATTTACAATGCCTCTTTTCAAAGTGCAGGCATATGACAGCTGCTCCTATTTATATGTTCCCGCCTTGAATTCTCTCAAACAGGACAACGAAGAAGGTAAATTATTGAAGAGTAAATTATGGCTCTGCCTGCAAAAACTTTTTCCTGTTGGCTGATGAATTGCCGCTTGAAAGATCCGTTTATTCTCAAATCTTGAAACATGCAACTGATATTTGCAACTCAAAATCAGCACAAAGTGGATGAAATCCAGGCAGCGATCGGCGACCAGTTGCAAATTATAAGCCTGAAGGATGCAGCTATTACCACCGAAATCCCTGAACCATTCGACACTTTGGAAGCGAATGCATCGATCAAATCAAAAACCATTCATGACTTGACCGGGCTAAATTGTTTTAGCGAAGATACGGGGCTCGAAGTGGATGCATTAAACGGTGAACCCGGGGTGAAGAGCGCCCGTTACGCCGGTGAGGAAAAATCATTTGAGCAAAATATTCAGAAATTATTGAACAAATTAGGGCAGCGGCCTGATCGACATGCGCGGTTCCGGACCATCATCTCTCTCATTTGGAATGAAAGAGAATTTCTGTTTGAAGGTTCATGCGAGGGACAGATCATTTTTCAAAAAAGAGGAGAATCTGGCTTTGGTTATGATCCTATTTTTGTCCCATCGGGAAGTGACCGCACATTTTCTGAAATGACCACGGAAGAAAAAAATCAATTCAGCCATAGGAAAAAGGCGGCCGATAAATTGATACATTTTCTGCGAGAGCAAAAACTTCCCGCGACCACTAATCAGACATTATGACAAGATCAAAATTGGTTTTGCCGCAGGCTTTTAGCTTTGTTACAAAGATTCCGGTGCGTATTACGGATCTAAATTATGGCGGTCATGTAGGCAACGATAACATACTATCTATTATTCATGAAGCCCGTGTGCAATTCCTTCGCTCCAAAAGCTACAGTGAAATGAATATTGAAGGAATAAGCCTGATCATGCATGATGTGGTGATCGAATTTAAAAACGAACTATTCTATGGTGATGAGATCAAAGCTTTTGTAACCGCTGCAGAACCCAGTAAGATTGGATTTGATATCTACTATAAGTTTGAGAAAGAAAAAGACGGCGCACAAGTTCAGGTTGTTTTTGCCCGAACAGGAATGGTGTGCTATGATTATAACAAAAACAAAATAGCGAGCCTGCCCGCAGTAGCGAAAGAAAAATTAATGCAATAGGTTATTCCTTATTTCATCGAAAGTCGAATTCCAAATCTGCCAACTTTCTTCCGCCTGGATAACCAACATATCAGAACCATTTTCGATGATTGCTCCCATTGATTCACCCTTTTGGAGAAAAACGGTCCTGGCCGGATTATAAATGAGGTCAAACAGGTAATGTTTACTTGTTATTGCCTGATACGGTATAGGCGGGTGCTGATCCACATGAGGAAACATGCCCAAAGGGGTTGTATTTATAATCAAAAGATAGGATCGTATAATCGATTCAGTTATATCCTCATACCGTAGCAAATTATCAGCTGATTCAGATTCGGTTGGGTGCCTGGAGACAATTTTGTATTCAATGCCTTCCTTCTGTAAAACATACTTTACGGCTTTAGCGGCGCCGCCTGTTCCCAGTATCAGTGCCCGCTTATGATCAGCAGATAATTTCTTCTTCAGGGATTTTTCAAATCCAATTACATCCGTATTAAAGCCGAATAATTTACCCTCTGTGATCCTGATGCAGTTGCATGCCTGGATCGTGGATACCACCGGGTCTTTCCAGGACAGGTAAGGCAAGACAGCCTCTTTATATGGTATCGTTACATTCAATCCCGCCAATTCCTTATCCGATTGAATGATTTCAGTCAAATGGTCAATTGACGGAATGGAGAAATTCACATACTGACAATCGGGTATTCCTTCGCGTTGGAATTTTTCTGTAAAGAATTTTTGAGAAAATGAATGGCTCAGGGGATACCCTATCAGGCCAAATTTTCTCATTTCGACAAGGTTTTGTCAAGAAAAAGATGGAAGGTATCGCCTCGCAATCCGACCCGCATGGCTTCAAGCGCGATCATTTCATTCGGCGCAATATTTCCAAGATTGACGTTGCAGCCAAGCAGTTCAATAAAATATAGTTGCTGGGCTTTTTGGGGAGCCTCCCACAGTATCTTTTCGCCTGGGATTTGCGTGAGGATTTCCTGAACAAGGCCTTCTCTAACTTCTCCGGTTCCACGATAAATGCCAACATTTCCTGCCTCACGAGCTTCCGCAATGACATAAGTTGCACCTGCATTCAACTCGGCGCGCATCAGTTCAATCCATTTGTAAGGGGGAATAATGTGTTCAGCATCCTTGCTGCCAACTTCACTTAATACGGTACCAACCTTAGTCAGCTTTTCAATATAACCGCATTTTTCAGCATGAGGAATAGTGATAGATCCATCACTGACCTCCATATACGAAATACCATATTCTTTGCATACTTCAATATAGTCCTCAAATTGATTTCTCACCAGGAAAGCCTCAAACAACGTGCCACCAAAATAAACCGGGATATCATACGACCTATATACTTCAATTTTCTGAGTCAGGTTTGGCGTCACAAAAGAAGTTCCAAAGCCCAGTTTCACTATGTCAACGTGAGGATGTGAAACACTTAAGAAATTTTTTGTCTCATCAATGCTAAGACCTTTGTCCATCACCATGGTGATGCCTTTTTTCCGCGGTTTCTTGTCTCGTTCAGGAATTTGAGTGAGTTTAAAATTCATCCGGTAATCAATTTCTTATTAAAA
>PSRA01000099.1 GCA_003175695.1 Bacteroidota bacterium
TAATTTTGATTACCACATTCAATATTTGGCCTCATACTTGCGTTATACGGGCGATCCTTTCCGCTTTTAATCCAATTTCCTTTCTTACAAACCAACGTTCCGGCAAATCCGTATTCTTTGTAAGACCATCTTGGTCAAACAAATTATCATGAAAAAATTTTTAATTGCGGGGCTCTTGTTACCTGGCCTCCTCCAAGCCCAACGTTGGCATATTAATTTTTTGGGAGGCATATCTAATTATTCTGGCGACTTACAAAGCAAAACTTTGACTTTAGATCAATCGAATTTTGCTTTTGGTGCCGGTGTACAATACGATGTCACCCGGCATATATCTGTTTTGTCTAACCTGGCTCTTCTGAAAGTTTCGGCTGCGGACAAGTACAACAAACCTGATCTGCAGTTTCGCAATCTCAGTTTTGAATCCCAGATATTTGAATGGAACGTGCTCGCTGAATATAATTTTTTTGACCTCACAAAGAAAGTCTTCACGCCGTATGTGTTTGGTGGCGTAGCTTTTTATCATTTTGATCCTTACGCATTTGATTCAACGGGACGCAAAATCTATCTCCAACCTTTAAGTACGGAAGGCCAGGGATTGCCTCAGTATCCAGATAGCAAACCGTACAGTCTTAATCAATTTGCCATTCCATTTGGTGCAGGTATTAAGCTTCGCATAACCGAGAACGTAGTAATAGCCTATGAAATGAGCTTCAGAAAATTATTCACAGACTATCTCGATGATGTAAGTAACCGATACGTCGACGAAAACGTTCTTCTTGCCGCTAAAGGCCCGACGGCCGTTATGATGGCATATCGTGGCGGTGAATTGAAAGGTGGAGCTCCTTATCCGCCCAGCGGGACTGTCAGAGGAAACCCTAAATACAAAGACTTCTATTATTTCACCGGTATCAAAGTAATCATCGCTATCATCTCCAAGAGAGACGGCTACTATGGCAGGGGAAGAATTGATTGTCCTCCCAAAATGAATCGATAACCGATGATATTCCTCGTTTCGGAAAATCTTCCTATTTCAGGTTCAAGGTCTGAATCGCTTTACCTTTGCCCCTGATTGAATCTTTATGGCATACAGGAATCAGCAGGAATTTATTACAGCCCTGGAAAAAGCAGGCGAATTGGTTAGAATCCGTACATATGTCAATCCTAAACTGGAAATAGCGGAAATCGTAGATCGAGTGAGCAAGAGTCCCCATGGGGGCAAAGCCATTCTCTTTGAAAATACGGGTTATGATTTTCCTGTACTGATGAATGCATATGGGAGTCAAAAGCGCATGTGCATGGCATTGGGTGTAGAGAAATTAGATGATATCGCAAAGGAAATCGAATCCTTGTTCAAGCTGTTATCCTCTCCCAAAGAATCCATCACGGACAAACTCATGCTCCTTCCCAAGCTTAACCAATTCGCCAGTTGGATGCCCAAGGTGAAAAGTAATCGGGGAGAATGCCAGGAAGTGATCATGACCACTCCAGATCTTACCAAATTGCCCATCATTACCTGCTGGCCCAAAGATGGCGGACCTTTTATCACATTGCCGATTATACATACTAAAGATCCCAATCTGGGCACCAGGAATGTAGGCATGTACCGAATGCAGCTGTTTGGTCCAACTCTGACCGCCATGCACTGGCACAAACACAAAGTGAGTGCGAAGCATTTTAATGGATACAAAAAATTGAATAAGCGAATGCCCGTTGCCGTGGCTATGGGTGGCGACCCTGTATATGCTTATAGCGCAACCGCACCATTGCCAGAAAATGTGGATGAATACATGCTTGCAGGATTTTTACGAAAAAAGAAAGTTGAGCTGGTGCGTTGTATTACCCAACCAGAAATTGAAGTCCCCGCTGATGCAGACTTTGTAATTGAGGGCTATGTTGAACCGGGGGATGATATGATTTGGGAGGGGCCGTTCGGTGACCATACAGGATATTATTCTCTACCTGATTGGTATCCCCGCTTTCATGTAACCGCTATCACACATCGGAAAAACCCTGTTTATCCTGCAACCATTGTAGGAATTCCGCCACAGGAAGATGCCTGGCTCGGAAAAGCGACAGAAAGAATCTTTCTTGCGCCGATTAAAATGATGATGGTTCCGGAAATGATTGATATGGAAATGCCGGTGGAAGGAGTCTTCCATAACCTTGTCATCGCTCAAATTCGAAAGGAATACGCAGGACAGGGTCAAAAAGTAATGAATGCCATGTGGGGAGCGGGCCAGATGATGTTCAATAAGATCCTGGTCCTGGTAGATGAAGGCTGTTCAATCACAGATTATCCTAACCTGGCAAAATACGTTTTCAAAAATTTGAATCCGGCCACTGATATCTATTTTTCTCAAGGACCCATGGATGTTTTGGATCACAGTTGCAGCAAATTGGGATTTGGAGGAAAGATGTGCATCGATGGCAGCCGAAAATTTGAGGAAGAAATTTCTGACGCGAAATATTCAGGCCAGTTGGATCCATCCCGGGCAGACCAGGTTATTCAGCAAATTTTGACAAATTTTCCTGAAATCAAATCATCCAACACCTCATTAATCAAAAATGGTATTCCCTGCCTCGTCCTTTCCATTAAAAAAAACAGGCCACGCCATATCAGGGAATTGCACCAGTTAGTAAGTCAATCCATCATGGAATTACAATTCTTGAAAATGATTCTGTATGTCGAACATACAGTTAATCCCAATGATCTGCCTACAGCGCTCTGGCGATTTTGCAATAATCTTGATCCAAAACGTGATCACATTTTGTTTGAAGCTTCCAACAATCATGGATCCTATGCATGCACGGGATTTGATGGAACGACCAAAACAAGTGAGATGGATAATTTCAAGCGCGATTGGCCCAACATCATAGTAGCCGATGAAAAAACCATCAAAGTAGTAGATGATAAATGGGATCAACTGGGATTGGGTCAATTAATACCTTCACCTTCTCTTAAATTCAAGGAGCAAATGTATGGCGAGGAAGCAGTAGCTGCGGTTCCGGGTTTGTCATAATATATCGGTAATACCTTATAAGTTTTTTGTTAATTTGACTCCGATTTTGCGGTTATAAACAGACCGATATAAGGAACATATGACAGATTCTACGCTCAGGATCCACCCTTTAGACAATGTAGCCGTCGCACTGCGCGATCTGAAACAGGGGGAGACTGTAATAAATAACGGGGATGGGTATCTGTTATCAGAGAATATCCCGGCCAAACACAAGTTCACTCTTAAAGATCTGCCGCCTGATGCCGATATTATCATGTACGGCGTTTTGGTTGGCCGCTCCAATGAGCCCATTAAAAAGGGCAGTTTAATTTCAACCAAAAATATACGGCATGCGTCCGGGGCATTCGGATTAAAGGAAAGAAAAACGGAATGGCATCGGCCTGACGTAGAACGGTGGCGAAACAAAACTTTCATGGGGTACCATCGACCGGATGGATCCGTGGGCACGGCTAATCATTGGGTTGTTCTCCCGATGGTTTTTTGTGAGAACAGGAACGTGGAAGTGCTGCAGGAAGCTTTCCTAAAAGCCCTGGGTTACCAGCCTTCTCAATCTCCCTACCAGGCTATGCTTCAAAAAATGGCATCAGCTTACCAGTCTGGTGAACCCGAGAAAAATTGGCTTAATGGAGGCGATAAAAAAGGGAATTGGGATCCATTGACCCAGGAAAAAATCTTTCCAAGCGTCGACGGAATTAAATTTCTCACACATACACTTGGATGCGGAGGAACGAGGCAGGATGCAAGGGGATTATGTGGGTTATTGGCGGGGTACATCACTCATCCGAATGTCGCGGGTGCCACAGTATTAAGCCTGGGCTGTCAGAATGCGCAGGTAAGTATATTGAAAGAGGAAATTTCAAAACGCGATTCAAATTTTTCGAAGCCATTGATCATCGTCGAGCAACAGCAAATCGGAAACGAGCAGGAATTACTAAAGAAGGCCCTGGTTCAGACATTTGCAGGCCTCGTAGAAGCTAATAAGCTCCATCGCTCACCGGCTCCATTGAGTAAGCTTTGTATTGGACTGGAATGTGGCGGGTCGGACGGTTTTTCAGGCATTTCAGCAAATCCTGCGATTGGTTATTCCTCAGACATTCTGGTTGCATTAGGCGGTTCAGTTATACTTTCTGAATTTCCAGAACTCTGCGGCGTTGAGCAGGAATTGAGCGATCGTTGTGTTGATGAAAACAAAGCAGGCAAGTTCATCGATCTGATGAAGTCTTATAATGAAAAAGCGGTTTCAGTTGGATCGGGTTTTTATGCAAATCCATCGCCTGGAAATATTCGTGATGGATTGATCACTGATGCCATTAAATCAGCCGGCGCCGCAAAAAAAGGCGGAACGTCGCCGGTGACGGACGTGCTGGACTATCCCGAAAAAGCAAGCAAGCCTGGATTGAATTTATTATGCACGCCGGGCAGTGATATCGAATCGACAACAGCAGAAGTAGGTTCGGGAGCGAACATTGTATTGTTCACAACGGGTCTGGGGACTCCAACGGGGAATCCTATCGCACCCGTTTTGAAATTATCCAGCAATACGGCTCTTTATCAGAAAATGAGTGATATTATTGACATTGATACAGGTACCATTATCGAAGGAAAGGAAACCATTGAGGAAGCCGGAGAACGGATACTGGATTACGTTATAAAAGTAGCAAGCGGAGAAATACTGGCTAAGGCTGTTGAGAAAGGTCATGATGATTTTATTCCGTGGAAAAGAGGGATTTCGCTTTGAGATTTTTTTCTTATGTGCCCATGCGTCCAGAGAGACGCCAGTGATGCGGCCTTTTCCACCGATATCAGAGAGTTTGTGGTCAGAAAAGCATATAAACCGTAAAAATTTAACGATTATAAAAACACAACGCAAAAAGACAACAGAACCCATATGCAAAAAATCAAACTGGCTCTTTCGTTCATTACAATGCTGTACTTACTTTCTTGCGACATGCCAACCACTGAAAGGAAAACAGTTGACCCGATCATTCAACCAATTAAAGGAACCTACTCTTACGATTTAGATTTTTTGAAAAAAAATTCGCCCGGATTGGTAGAATTGGAAAGTGATTCAGGTAAAGCCAAGGTACTCATATCCGGACATTACCAGGGAAGAGTGATGACCAGCACAGCAGCTGGTGATAGTGGAAACAGCTTTGGTTGGATCAACTATGACCTGATTGCTTCTCGTCAAATCAAACCACACATTAATCCGGTTGGGGGTGAAGAAAGAATTTGGTTAGGACCCGAGGGAGGTCAATATTCTATTTATTTCAGAAAGGGTGACACATTTGATCTTGCACATTGGTGGGTGCCAGGATTTATTGATACCACTACTTACCAATTAGTCAGCAGCGATAAGAAAAATGCTTTATTTACGACCAAGGCTTCATTTGCCAATTATAGTGGAACCGAGTTCTCCGTTGATATAACAAGAAAGATTAGTCTGTTGGATAAAAGCCAGGTCGAAGCAAAATTAGGAACCACCCTTCCCGCCGGAGTTGATTTTGTAGCCTACCAAACCGTTAACCAATTAAAAAATATCGGGAGTTCCGATTGGAAAAAAGAATCAGGCTTATTGTCCATTTGGTTGCTGGGCATGATGAATCCATCTGATCAAACTAAAGTCATTATCCCATTTAAGCCCGGTGCAAACGTTCGGTCCTATATAACCGACAATTATTTCGGCGCTATCCCGGCAGATCGCCTCCAAGTAAAAGACAGCGTTCTGTATTTCAGGGCTGACGGCAAATCGAGAGGTAAAATTGGCATTTCACCAAAGATTGCAAAACCAATTGCGGGCAGCTATGATTTTTCAAGAAATGTTCTAACGCTGATCATTCCAAAGGTTGACGAAAATGTGCCATATGTGAACTCAAAATGGGAGATTCAGAAAAAACCATATGATGGAGATGTGATCAATTCATACAATGATGGGCCAACAAAGGACGGACAGTTAGGACCTTTCTATGAAATTGAATCTTCTTCTTCCGTTAAAGAACTAAAAAGCGGGGGTGTGCTGGAATACAACCAAACCACTATTCATCTTCAGGGTGAATACAAGGCGCTCAGCGAATTGGCAAGGCAGGTCCTGGGCGTCAATCTCGACGAAGTCAGACAATGGTAATATGCGAAATCGATACACATGAAATTATTTAAAACTTCTAAAGGGATATTATTACAAAAAGAAAAAGAAGTATTTCGCTTACAGGAAGAATGGGATCACATTATTAACCGACAGAAATTATTTGAATATTTGGGATCGCTGGCTAAAAAGAGCGAAAGAATCGATGATACGAGTTTTGACATGCTTATCAACACCCAATTGGCAGCACCCATTGGAAGACAGGAATTATGGGCGGCCGGAGTCACGTATATCCGTAGTCGTGACGCACGCAAGGAGGAATCAAAAAGTGCAGGCGGAGCCGATTTTTATGACAAGGTGTACGAAGCCGAAAGGCCCGAATTATTTTTTAAATCCTTAGCTCACCGCGTGGCAGCTCACAATTCAGAAGTATATATCAGGAAGGATTCAAGTTGGAACGTGCCTGAACCCGAGCTCACACTTTTTATCAATTCCACAGGTGATATCCAGGGATACACGGTAGGAAATGACATGAGCTCAAGAAGTATTGAAGGCGAAAATCCTCTATACCTTCCCCAGGCTAAAGTATATGAAAGAAGTGCAGCACTGGGACCCTGCCTTTTCGTCCCACCTCATCCCATATTTCCGGAAACATTGATCAGCATTATTATTCGTCGCCAGGGCAGGGTGATGTTTGATGATTCGATCCGCTTATCGAGGATGAAGAGATCCCTGACTGATTTGGCTGCCTATTTGTTCAGGGAATGTGAATTTAACCATGGATGTTTTCTGATGACAGGAACCGGCATGGTGCCGTCAAATGATTTCACACTTCAGCTGAAGGACGAAATCGATATAACCATTGAAGGAATCGGGACATTGAGAAATACTGTCGCCATGAATCCCATTCATAAAACATCCTAACTGATCATATTATCTTACACCAGAACATAAATACGATTGCATGTCTCAAACGCTGACGGTTAAAAAACAAAACGTACGTTTTGCCTTTATTTTAGTAGTTTCTTTATTCTTCTTATGGGCGCTTACTTCAAACTTGCTTGGCACTTTGATTCCGCATTTGAAGAAAACCTGCCAGCTTGATATCCTGCAATCATCGTTCATTGATTTCGCTTATTGGATAGGGTATTTTGTGACCGCTATTCCGGCGGCCATGATTATGCGAAAGTATAGTTACAAGACAGGCATTATTTGCGGACTGATCATAGCAGGCATTGGTGCGGCGGGTTTCTATCCGGCGGCAGAAGTAAGGCAATTTGGTTTGTTCCTGGCCGCTCTATTTATTATGGCATGTGGAATGGCATTTCTTGAAACCGCTGCCAATCCATTTATTACGATTTTGGGGCCGGCAGAATCATCTTCTCAACGATTGAACTTTGCTCAGGCATTCAATGGTTTAGGCGCATTTATCTCAACTTTTTTTATAAGCGACATGATTTTGTCCGGAATTGATTATACCCCGGAACAATTAAACAAAATGTCGCCTGCCGAGCTTGAGAGTTATCTGCATTCTGAGGCGTCGCGATTGCAGATTCCTTACCTCGTTATTGCTTCTATTCTTCTTGTCGTCGCAATATTATTCTATGTGGTTAAAATGCCGCCGGTTCCGGAAGAAAAAGACAGTTCATTTCATATCGATACAAGTGTTTTTAAGCACAAGCATTTCAGACTCGGTGTTATTGCGCAATTTTTTTATGTAGGTGCACAAGTCTGTATCTCCAGCTTTTTTATCCCGTTTGCCAAATATAGCACCCATCTCTCTGAACAGACGATTAAAGACAATCACTATCTCGGCTACCTGCTTCTTTGTTTTGCAGCAGGCAGATATGTGGGCACATTCTTAATGATGAAGATGAAAATTAAGCCGGAAAGGTTGCTCACGTTTTTTGCCATTTGCAACATCTTATTATTGGCCTATTGTATATTTTTTGGCGGCCACATAGGTTTATTCTCTATGATGGGAGTAGAATTTTTCATGTCGATTATGTTTCCGACAATTTTTGCATTGGGCATTAAGAACCTCGGAACACAGACCAAGATCGGATCTTCCTTTATGGTGATGTCAATAGTGGGAGGTGCCCTGATTCCCCTGGTTTTTGGTTATATCTCCCGCCAGCTAAATGTGCAGGTTGGATACGTCGTTCCTCTCATTTGCTTTGTATATGTAGGATATTATGGATGGAGAGGTTATGTGATCCAGGAAAAAAGTACATCCGAAATGCAGGTCGCAGTCTGATTCTAATTAACACATTTCCCAGATAAAATAAACACAAAATGAAAAAAGCTTCGTTCTTTCTATCCTTAACCGTATTTCTAAACGCAGCATTATTCGCGCAACAAAAATATAGTGGCATCGACGCAAATCTTAGCAATTTATATCGCCTTTCTGAAGCCAAGAGCCGATCTATTAGTCCCGAAAATTTTTCGGGAGCAAAGGGTGAAGGCGGGAAAGCCACACAGGGAACAGGATCGAATGCTTCCAGGGATTTAGGTCAGGGTTGGAAGGTAAGTCCAAGCGTTGTCATCAAGGCTAAGACCGTTTTTACCCTGGCTGAAATCAAAGAGTCCGGATCAATTCAACATATCTGGATGACACCAACGGGCAACTGGCGTTATTCGATTTTCAGGATATATTATGATGATGAGACGCAACCTTCGGTGGAAGTACCAGTGGGAGATTTCTTTTGCATGGGTTGGAATCAATATACACCCCTCCAATCTTTGGCTGTTTGTGTAAATCCAGGCAGCGCCTTCAATTGTTATTGGCCCATGCCATTCAGGAAGAAATGCAAAATCACGATGGAGAATATTGCGGACGAAGACATGTTGCTCTATTATCAGATTGACTATATAGAAACTGAAGTTCCTTCAGATGCCGCCTATTTCCATGCTCAATTCAGAAAAGTCCATTCCGTTCCTTACAAAGAAAATTATACGCTCATCGATAATATCGAGGGCAAGGGTCAGTTCGTCGGAACTTATTTAGCGTACGGTTCTCTGAATAATGGCTGGTGGGGTGAAGGTGAAATTAAATTTTTCATGGATGGCGATAGTCAGTTTCCTACTATTTGCGGCACTGGCACGGAGGATTATTTTTGTGGTTCCTATGATTTTAGCACCAGGAGAAAAAATGAAGCAGGTGTAGAAACCACGGGCTATGCTGAGTTCAATTCTCCCTATTCAGGATTGGCACAAGTCATCAAGGGCGATGGTCATTACAATGTAGCACAACGATTCGGCCTCTACCGGTGGCATATAACCGATCCCGTTCGTTTTGATAAGAGCCTTCGGGTGACACTGCAGGATTTGGGTTGGCGGCATGATGGTCGCTATCTGCCTTTACAGGACAACCTTTCATCTGTAGTGTATTGGTATCAGACAGAACCACACCATCCGTTTCCAAAATTGCCTTCAAGGGACGAATTGGAGATTAATTAGTTAACTATCCAACGCAAAGGCGAAGAGGTTGCACGCTGCCCCGAACCCACTCCGGTAGGGCAGGCTGCAATCTTTGCGTCTTTGCTTACTCAGCGCCTTTGCGAGAAATCTGTTCATAAATCCGCCACTGTCCATTCAGCACCGCTTGTACAGCACTCTTGAAAGCTGGCAGGGGTATTCCATGGTACTTGTTAAGCCACTTGAAAGCCTTTCCATATAGCCTGGATTGCACGTCATCTCCGACAACAAAAATTTTCTCCGGATGCAAATCGACTATTTCTTTTAATTCAGAGCCGATCAGTAAACCACTGAGAAAGTGATAATTTTCTTCTTTGTTTTTCTTGTGCAGTATTTCATTCATTCGCACTTCAAAACTACTTTCGAGAATATTTGACTCAATGCCACGACCAAGCCCCAATTCAAATGCTTCGATGTGATTTTCTTTTTCGAATGAATCATTGACGTGAACGGAAGCTGATAATACACTTTTTTCAGATAGGAGATAGAAAAATTCGCCAGTCATGTATGTATTGCAATCGATCGCCATGCCATTTTCCACGAGGACATGTTTTGAATGTGTTCCGGGAAAAATAAACGCCGTCCGTTCCGGAGCTTTGTACTCACAACCTACCAATTGTGTTTCCTCTCCTCTCATAGCATTGGATTGCGAACGAGCGCCTGAAATGAGGAGCAATTGCTGGAACCAACCGGTTCTGTCCACATGGAGTAATCGGTAGTTCAAGTCGGAACCATCCAAACTGAAAGGCAGGTTTTTGTAAGGCAACTCCATCATTCCAATGCTGGATGAAGCCATACCTGAAACTAAAATTGGAATCTCTTGCAAAGAAACGTTGGATTCTTCTTCCATTTTCTTTAGATGGCTCATCAACACCCGCCAATAAAAATCGAACCTGCTGTCTTCAGGTTCTTCCATTCTCTTCCATAATTCAAAAGTCCGCAAAATCCCGTTGGGAGTAGATTGTTCGGCGATAATTTCCTTCGAGTCAATATCGAACAGGTATAAGCGAAAAGAACTGGTTCCCCAATCGCAGCTAAGAATTCTTTTCATTAGTATGTATGTGTAGTTATCAGTTGACATCCGTCAGCCTGAAGTAACGGAACTGATGAAAATATAAGGCTGTCAAAAGCAACGCTCGTCTTGCAAATTCGGATAAAATATTATTCAAATGCAGCAATGGATCTCACAAAACTGGTCGCCCGATTTTTCAAATGTGCTAACGATTCATCATTTACCTTTTCTCTTGCATTGACTAGTGCGCTTCCAATGCCAAAAGCTACTGCTCCTGCATTCCTGAACTCCCGAATATTCTCCAGGTTTACTCCTCCGGTTGGCATCATTGGTATATGCGGCAGAGGCGCCCTGATATCCCGGATGTATTCAGGGCCCATCCTCGCAGGAAAAACTTTAATGATATCTCCTCCCATTGAATATGCCTGCAATATTTCAGTTGGAGTAAAAGCACCCGGAATACTAATGACATTATTTTGACGCGTCACGCGTATTGTCCACTCATCGGTAGTAGGTGACAAAATAAATTGCGCTCCGGCATCGATGGCTTTTCTCGCGTCGCCGGGCTCCAGGATTGTCCCGGCACCCACAAGCATTTTTTCTCCCCAGTGAATAGAAAGTTTGCGAATCAGGTCTAATGCTTGAGGGCTATTCATCGTTATCTCCACAAGTTCAATTCCTCCCTCATAAAGGCTTTCAACAATCCTGGGAACATCATCTGGATGAGAACCCCGAATGATTGCAATAATTTTTGATTTTAATATCCGCGCTAGGGAATTCATTCAACTATTTCTTATCAAATAATTTTTCTTTGATCTCTCGCCATGAAATTACATGCACCTGGTTTTCTTCCAACAATTTTTTGCAGGCATCGCTCGTAAAGAAGTCGAAATCTGCCTGCCTCCAGGCGGCACCATAGTCCGGATGGTCAACGGTAACTGCCTGCATTTCCTCGTTGTCGTAAGCGGCATGCAAGAGAATGCAGTTCAGACCTGGCTTCAATGAACGGATCACCTGGGTGTAATAGTTAGGCATGCCTTTGCTGAAATCCTGGGGGAAGGCCATAAAAATTCTGTCGGTGACAACATCTTCCGGTTTTAATAATTCATCGATGTTGATTGCATACACCAATTTGAATGCATCTCTGTTGAGCAGGCAGGGTATATGATATTCCCTGGCCAATTGAATGTATAGGCGCAGATAATCCTTATCAAAAAAACAGCTACCCATATGTGAATCCAGGTGGCTCGGATGAACTCCAAATAAAATGGCTCTGTCTATTTGCCCGCGTAACTCACGCTCCACATCTTTCAAAACAGCCATCTTGCCCAGGCTGTCCAGGTCATCGTACAGAAATCCTCTTTTGTTTGCGAGACTCGGGGAAACGGAGGCGCCAGAAACGGGACCCCAGCGATAATTCTTCCATTCGCTGGTCAAAGTGAGGTGGATGCCCAGGTCGATATTGGGATGAGTTGCTGCGTATGAGGCAATTTCGGGAAACCAGGGACAGGGGACCATGACGCTGCCACAACTTACCGCGCCTTTTTCCATGGCCGCCACCGTTGCCATGTTTTCCGAATGGGAAACGCCGATATCATCAGCGTGAATAATTAAAAGCTTAGTATCTTTTGAGTAACCCAATCTTTCCTGGATGGTCTGTTGGGCAGAGAGATTTAAATAAAAGAAAAGAAGTATTGAAAATAGCAGAGAGCCAAATTTCATGTTTCGGAATTTTAAGCCGAAACTAAGAGATTTCACGCAAAGACGCAAAGGAAGCACGTTGACCCTTTTCGGTCGCGTATCCTTTGCGTCTCTCCGTGAAAATTCCTAATTCGCCTCGGGCACAAACATCCTCTTTTTCAGAAATCCTCCACGGCCCAACCACTCTTCAAATCTCTCGGGCCACCTTGAAATAGCGCCAAAATTGTTTTGATTCATATTAAGTCCCTGGCCGGCATCTGCATAAATATATAATTCGGCGAGTATGCCTGCCCGTTTGTACTTCAAATAAATATTCGACATACCTCCGGAAACTTCGGGATCATCCATTAAACCACCCAACAAGAAAAGGGGAGGAGAGTTCTTCAATACATCCAGGTGGCTGATACCTGCCGGATATATGAGGGCCTGGAAATTTGCGTAGGCACTTTCGCCGTCAATTGCATCAACGGGACTTTCCTTGCCGAAATCAAATCGGCTGGATGCAAGTGCCGCTAATTCACCACCCGCCGAAAAGCCCATTACTCCAACGCTGGATTTATTGATGCCCCATTTCTTTGCGCGGCTCCTGACCAGTCTTATAGCTCTTTGTATATCCTTCAGCGCATGTTCCTCAACGGTATAAGGAGAGTTTTTTTCATTTGCCAATCTATACTTCAGGACAAATGCAGCTATGCCACGATTCTTTAGCAACTCGGCAATTCTATATCCTTCACGGTCAATCCAAATTTCACTGTGGCCTCCCCCGGGCGCTATGATCACCGCAGCACCGGTGGCTCTTTCAGCAGAAGGAATGAATGGACGAATTGATGGGTTATGAATATTAGAAACCACCTGAAGCCTTCCTTCAACTACCCGAATCCTCTCTTTCCCATCACTCAGGTTATTAGGCCAAAGCAAAATTTCATCATTGGGTTTCGTAATTCCCTGCCTTGCAAAAAACCAGTTTGCAAAGACTGTTTTAATTTCATCTGTTAATTTTTTCATGTGATAATAGGTTTTGATAGTAAAATTGAATCGACAATCTATATATGTATCACCGCCTCGGCGGATCCAATTTTTAAAATAAACCTGATATAGAAATACCAGGTTTTGCCAATCACTGACTGCTTATCAGAAAA
>PSRA01000159.1 GCA_003175695.1 Bacteroidota bacterium
GGATCGAAACTTTCAGCCTGCCACATTTCAAGTTGATTGATCGCTGTACTGGGAATGAAATCGCAACCCCTGAGCCATCCCCATTGTTTGTACCATTCCTCTGCTTTATCCCTCGGCCAGACTCCCCTTTCTGTCTGTGCCTGAAGCCTGATATAAATGAAACTGCCAATAGTGATTAAAAGAAAAATGATCAGAAGGGAGGAAATTTTCATGTCTCGTTCTGTTTGTTGCCGTTAATCAAAAGAATGTTCAAACTAATGAATTTCAGGCTTTCTGACCAAAATGAGGCAAAAAAAATGTTTCATGCTGACTGGCTCTCTGTGGATCTAACTTTTTCCACCACAAGACATATAGGTACACAGATCCACATAGAAAGGCGCTGACAAATCAGTTTTTTCCTATGTGTACCCGTGTATCTATGTTGGAAAAAGCTGCATCCAATGGGATCCAGCAAGATCTCGGCCTATCCTGTCATTGCCTGCGAACTAGTTGGTCTGGCTAAAACCGCTCTTAGCTACCGTAATAAAATTGCTCTTTCACGATTTTCCCATTGCTCCAATGCTGTACACTCACCTGTTGATAATTTCGAATACCCCAATCCTTATGCGTATAATCAAATTTCCATATTGCAAAAGACGTATTGCCATTGACAGCTGTCTGCAAAACAGAAGCATCCCGAAATTCAACAATATTAGCCAGGAACTCTTCTTCCCGCTTCCTGTTGGCACTCTTACCCACCGTAGGCTCGGTTTCGTTTTCCTGCATTACTACCGCATCATCATAATATAATTCAAATGCGTCTAACAAATTACCATTCGCCACCAGTTTGTTCAAGTGCGAAAGTTTTTCCTGAATCGTTTCCATACTTTTTAATTTTTGCACAAAACTAACTGTCATGAATAATGTAATCCAATGAACCAGTTCAAGAAATAATCTTGAACCAGTTCAATATTTTCAGTTAAAAAGTTGCCAGGGCTATATTATTTAGAAAGGTTTTGACGGATCTTACTTAAGAATTCCGCAGATATACCGAGATACGATGCAACCTGGTGCTGAGGCAATCTTTGTTCAAACGATGGGTATTTGGATATGAAGCTTAGGTACCGGTCAGTAGCTGTGCCACTGAGAGATTCATTAAGCCGGCTTTGCAGAGAAGTAAACGCTTTTTGAATTTTTATCCGAAAAAATCTTTCGAATTGCGGCAGGCAGGAATAAATTTGTTCGAGTGCGTTCTTTTCAATTTGAATAAGTTCACTGTCTTCCAATGCATCGATATTATAAAAGGCAGGAGTTTGGGTTAGAAAGCTGTTGAGGTCGGCTATCCACCAGTCTTCTGTTGCAAATTGAACAATATGTTCCTTTCCTTTCTCATCGATTGAATAAGCCCGAAGGCAGCCCTTCGTAACAAAACTTTCATACCTGCACACTTCGCCAGCTTGTAATAAATATTGTTTTTTCCTAAGTTTTCGGCTTGTCGTTAATGATAGAAAATAATCGAATTGCTCGTCGTTGAGCTCTATGTACTGGCTAATATGCCTTCTGATCATTTCCTGCATCTTTCGTTAAAGCAAATATAGTATTCCCCTCCCTTTGGAAATGGTCACGCTTTCAATGTGATTCAGGCTTAATATTGACTTTGCTTGCGGCATTGATCACCCAATTGTCCCGATTTTGTGCAAACCCAATTACCTGGCAATCTTTTGCGGACAATCCTGCCGGAATATCAAGGCTCACATTTCCCTGATCTTGTGAATCAGACACGGACGTAAAATCCCGCACGACATTTACATGATAGAGTTGCCTGCCGGCATTTTCACCTGCCGTAACTTTTGATTGCTCTTTAAGTTCAATAATGGCAAAATTCAGGACTTCTTGGGGGAGGTTTTGAACTTTATAATGGATAACAATCTTATTCATTCCATCTTGTTTCGCAGTTAATTCCAGTACTCCTTTTGTGTTTTCATTCAAAGCCTTTTTTACTTCACTCTGCAGTCTCGACTTGTCCGATCCAACAAATTCTGACTGTCCATTTACTATGACCTGCGGAGTATAAATGCCATTTAATTTGAAATGGTTTGCATATTTTTTTTGTCTTTCGGTGAAAGCAGCCCGACTATATACATCTTTCCATCCCAGATGATCCCAATAATCGACATGGTATCCCAGAACATAAACCTGATCCCCATACTGCTTGTCAATTTTTGCCACAGCATCATCGGCAGGAGGGCAACTGGAACAGCCTTCAGAAGTGAATAGTTCGACAACAGCAAAACCGTTCTCAGCAATATTTTTTTTCCTTGTAAAAAATATTGTTGCAAGTATATTGATCAGTACAAAAATTGAAAGTAAAACAGCTTTCATGCTATCTTGTTTGGATCCGGCGGATGTTTGAGCTGGAGGACTCAATTCATACCTGAATCTGGCAGATCGGCAATTAAGTTAACAATTTTTCGCGATTGATTGTTTGGCCAAAAAAATTAAATTATTAATTTTCAGTGAGTTGCCTGTTCCATTGGTTCTACAAAATTCAGGAGCGCTGTGATAGATGCTTTAACTGTCCCAATAGCACCCTCATCCGACAATTGCTTTTTTTCATTGATTTTGCCCCGAATAAATTGAATCAGTCTGCCACTGGCTTTTGATAAAATTCTCCGGAAGAAACTGTCCAGTCCAGGGCATTCTTCAAGCTACCTGGAATGCCAAATGCGTACTCAGGCGAACAAATAATTACCCCATCAGCTGAATGAATTTCTGACCTAAACCGGCTGATGATTTCCGGCGCAGGTTCTTCTCCATCAAAATGTGGCAATCTGGCGAGGTCTTCAAAAAGGATGAAATCCATTGGATTCTGCACCAGCTGCGGTATACTTTTCGCGAGTGCATAACTGGATGAATCTTTTCTAATGCTGCCTGCAATGCAAACAATCTTCGGGAGTTTTGTCATCGTTGGTTTAATTTCAACACCGGTGATTGGTAGATAATCAAGGTTAAAATTAGGCGCAACAAAGTCTTTAGATCGTCATGGTCGCGACTATTCCAAATTTTGTTTTCCGTTCTTCAGAGCCGCTCTTTAGCGTCTTTCTAAATTATTAACCTGTTGAAAAATGGCGATTCTGCTAACTTTGATTCTTCCTGGCCCCTTCCTAGAATCGTTATTTCTGATCCCAACTGATATTTGAAAACGTTTCCGCTTCTAACCCTACCGCTTGTATTTATAAGAAACGAATACGCAAACAAATGAAATAAGAAAGTTTGGAGAGCCCCTTGCATTGACGAACATAAATCAAAAAAAATGGAACTGAAATTACAAAACCAGGTTGCGATCATAACGGGCGCCAGTAGTGGAATTGGTGCGGGAGTCGCCAAGTCTTTGGCTGCTGCAGGCGCAGCTGTAGTGATTAACTATCCTGTGCCGGCTGCCAAAGATGGTGCAGAGGCAGTGTTGGCCGAAGTAGTGGCGTCAGGGGGGAAAGGAATGGTTGCGCAATGTGATGTCAGCAAGGAAGCAGACGTGCAAAAAATGTTTTCTGACACCGTCAAACTATATGGCACGGTGGATATTTTGGTGAACAATGCCGGCCTGCAAAAGGATGCTCCACTGGAGGAGATGACGCTCGATGAGTGGAATTTCGTTTTGTCGGTGAATCTGACGGGCCAATTTCTTTGTGCACGCGAAGCCATTCGTGAATTTTTAAGAAGGGGCGTTGATCCAAAGAGATCAAAGGCTGCTGGAAAAATTATTCATATGAGCAGTGTTCATGAAGTAATTCCGTGGGCCGGTCATGCTAATTATGCTGCATCCAAGGGAGGCATTATGATGTTGATGAAAAGTATTGCGCAGGAATTTGCTTGGAAAAAAATTCGGGTCAATAGTATTTGTCCCGGTGCTATTCAAACGCCAATTAACCGAAATGCATGGGATACGCCTGCTGCTTTAAAATCTTTGCTCACACTGATTCCCTACCAAAGGATAGGAGAGCCGGAAGATATTGGAAATGCTGCTGTCTGGTTAGCCAGTGATGACAGTGACTACGTCAACGGTGCTTCGATTTTTGTAGATGGAGGGATGCTGTTGTATCCTGGGTTTACGACAAATGGGTAATCTCGTTAGTTGTAGGATTTCCAAAAATCATTTCCCTTTCCCCACCTCAAATGCCAAGAGCACATTTCCTGGCATCTGTCCAAACATCCCATAGCCGGAGTTTACAAACAGCATTCCATCTGCCACCACAGGAGCGGGTCCATCAATCGCGCCACCTCTTCCCGGAATTCCGTCGGAAGTTTCGAATTCTTTCGCCGTAGGATAGTCCCACAGAATTTTTCCGTCGGAACTGCTGTAAGCGCGTATATGTCCATCCAGCGCGCCTGCGAATACCAAACCTGGTATAGCTAAAGGCGCCGCTGAATTAGCCAAAAGACAGTTCTTAAATCCGCAATCCGGTGTTGGCGTTTTCCAAATAACGTTGCCATTCATCAGATCCAAAGCGAATACACCAGGCGAAGCACTGATACTGGAATCTCTTTTGTCTATGGCGATAGCATTATCTGCATTGCAGCCATATGCATATTTTCCATCTGTTGCCATCCCCCAATGAACTCCTCCTAACATACCTCCTTTGCCAATGCGCGTTTTCCAGATCAGTTTTCCTTCCGGCGTCAGAGCAAATACGACACCGGATTTTTGACCAGCCACGAGGATCTCTTTCCCATCCTTTCTTGTGATGATCATAGGCGCCATGCCAAAATCTAAATCAGGTCCTGGTTTTTCCGGGCAATTTTCGAAGAAGGGGCAACTTACATTATACGCATCGCCGCTCGTCGCCTGAAAGGTCCAGACCAATTTTCCTGTATTTACATTAATTGCCTGAACGGCATCAGTTCCATTCGTGGTCGGCAATGAATAATTCTCTCCTGTTCCAATATACAGCAGTCCTCTTTGCGCGTCTACCGTCGGGCTGCACCAAACAGGTCCACCCGAAGGGCCATATATGGGTTTACCATTTTTCTTTTTGCCAGAAACCTTGGCAGGGCCCGGTACCACACGGTAATTCCACACGATGTCTCCTGTTTTTGCATTGAGAGCGACCACTCCTCCGGATGAAAAACAACATTCGTATTTTCCATTCGCAGCTGATCCTACCTCGAGCGAGCTGATGGGCACAAATAATTTTCCTCCGAATGGCACGACTGTTCCTGTAACAGAAGATTGTTGATCAAAACCTGCTCTCTTTGTCCAGATTTGTTTGCCGGTTTTGACATCAACCGCATATACGTTACTGCTATAGTCAGCAAAAAAAGCCGTGATGGCATTCAGTTCATATGTAACGGCAATGCCCCCACGAATGGCTGAAGTGGCATTAAATGTCCATCCCAATTTGCCGGAATTTTTATTGATAGCTAAGAGTTCGCCATATTGCCCGCCCACGATGATCCAATCACCTACAACGGCTGGTTTGCTTCTAATGACAGTAGCTTCCGGAAAAGCAAAGGCCCATTTTAATTTTAAGGAGTTAAGATTTTCTTTATTGATGCCGGCGACAGTTCCATTTCTGTATCCTGTACTCGCTAAATTGTTTCCCCATCCTGAATGATCAGACTTCTTCCGTTGATAGTTAGCCAAAGAAAAATTCGTAAAGGCTTGCCGGGAGAAGCTGGTTTCCTTCAATTCTTTATTTGTTAACCAAATGGCAACGCCCTTGCGTTCATTGTCTGTAAGAGCCGCACCTTGCTGCCGCATTTTCCCATTATTAAGTGCCGCGTAAATGGCTCTTGGAGTCATGACCGACAGAACAGTTTGTGCAGGTGCCAGTGTCGTGGAAGAATCTTTGTGGCAGGCATAACAGTTTGCAAAGAAAACTCTTTTGCCAACTTCTTTTAGGGTATCTCCGGATGGAGTACTTGATAGTTGGGCCATCCTCTGTTTTTCATTTTCGTGTGGCCGGTAGAAAACCTGAATAAATGCGAATAAACCTGGGATTGCGAGAAAAAGAATATTTCTCATAGAAAGGTTTTTGGTAGTAAAATTTCAAAAGACGGAAGGCAAAGGTACGTTGATTGGCCATCTAGGCAAGCATCGGGATCTTTGACTTATCCGAGCCCTTGAAAAGCAACGTCATGATCGTCCATGCCACCAAATAAGCAAATCCACAGATGACGAAAATTATATTATAACCAGAGCTAATTTTTCCGATCAGTTTGAAATGGTCAAGAATGATCCCAATAAAAAACGGAAATAGAATTCCGCCAACTGATCCCATCATGCCTCCAATTCCAACGACGGAACTTACGGAACGGGTAGGAAAAAAATCAGAAACTGTAGTGAAGATATTTGCACTCCATGCCTGGTGCGCCGCCGTTGCCAGGCTGATCAAAGCCACGGCTGTCCATACATTAGTTGTGTATTGTATCAGTATTACTGGCAAGACCATGAAAGCATAGATAAGCATAGAATTCATCCTGGCTCTTCGAATTGTCCATCCCTTCCTGATCAGGTAGCCAGGCAGCCAGCCACCGCCTACGCTTCCAATACCCGCGACCATATATATTACCGAAACGTATATCCATGACTGTTTGAGATCGAGGTGGTAAACTGAATTGAAATAAGTGGGTACCCAAAACAAATAAAACCACCAGATCGGATCGGTGAAAAATTTTCCCAGCAGAAATGCCCAGGTTTGCCTGTAACCCAACAATTGGCCCCAGGATGTTTTTGGTGTCTCATGATTCTCCAATTCTTCACCATCACTTTGTATATATGAAAGCTCAGCCTGGTTGACTTTCTTTATTTTTTTTGGCAGATTATAATATATAAGCCAGAAAAAAAGCAGGACAAAACCTAACACTCCGGTCCAAAGAAATGCCTGGCGCCAGCCGAACTCCCGATATATCCACATGACGGCAAAGGGGCCGATCACGGCAGCGATATTGGTTCCGCTGTTAAATATTCCAGTAGCGAAAGCGCGTTCCTTTTTAGGGAACCACTCGGCGACTGCACGAATGCCCGCCGGAAAATTTCCGGATTCTCCCAAGCCCAAAACAGATCGCGCGACGGAAAATCCAAATGTTGTTCTCACCATGGCATGCCCCATGGCAGCAATGCTCCACACAACTATACAAATGCTATATCCGAGTTTGGTGCCTGTAAAATCGATGCTTCTTCCAACGAATAAAAGACCTGCTGCATACGCCGCGGTAAATGCCATAACAATATTGCTGTAATCTGATTCACTCCACCCGAAATCGTGTGCGAGATAATCTTTCAACAGACCGATGACCTGGCGGTCAATATAGTTTATGGTGGTTGCAAAAAATAAAAGTGCAACAACTACCCATCTGTATTTAGACATTTTTGTTTCCATTCGAATGTAATAGCACCCTGAGGGAAAGGACAAGGAGACTGTATTCCCTGTGGTGAAATAAATCCCTCGACATATTCGACAGTAAAAAAAATGAAGGCACTAGAATTCTTCCTCACTTCCCATACTCTTCAAAATACTATACTCAACTCCTCTTATCTCCGCTAATCCCCGCAGCCTGCCAATGCCACTATAACCCGGATAACTCTTCTTCTCCAAATCATCCAGCATCTGATGCCCATGGTCCGGCCGCATAGCGATGTTCACCTTTCTCTTGTCCATCCATAAAACAATTTCTTTCACAACAGCATACATATCAACATCACCCCCCAGGTGATCCGCTTCAAAAAAGTTTCCTTCTCCGTCTCTTTTCGTGCTTCTCAGGTGAATGAAATGAATATGTTCCCCTAATCGCCTGACCATTCCTGGCAGATCATTGTCTGCCCTTACTCCATATGAACCCGTGCAGAAACAAAGGCCATTTGCTGGGGAAGGCGCCGCATCCAGCAATTCCCTTGCATCTTGTTCTGTACTGACAATCCGCGGTAAACCCAAAATAGGGAACGGCGGATCATCCGGATGGATCGCCATTTGCAGACCCAAAGACTCGGCAACGGGTACGACTTGCTGTAAGAAATAAAAAAGATGTTCTTTTAATTTCTTTGCGTCAATTCCTTCATAGGTTTTTAAGGCTGATAGAATTTGTTCTTCAGTAAATCTCTCTTCACTGCCTGGCAGGCCGAGCAGGGCATTTCGATATAGTGTTTCTTTTTCATTATCTGTCATGGTGGCTAATCTGCTTTTTGCTTTTTCTATTTCCACAGCCGAATAGTCTCTTTCGGCACCTGGCCGCTTTAATAAAAAAAGATCAAAAGCAATGAAAGCTGATTTTTCAAACCGCAACGCCCTGCTTTTGTCAGGCATTTCATATGAAATATCCGTACGCATCCAGTCCAGGATGGGCATGAAGTTATAGGTAACGACTTTTAATCCGCAGGCAGCTACGTTTCGCAGACTCTGCTTGTAATTTTCAATCCATTTTTGATAGCTGCCCGATTTCTTTTTGATATCTTCATGAACAGGCAGGCTTTCTATCACTGTCCACGACATGCCTGCATCCGCAATTTCTTTCTTTCGTTTATTGATTTCATCAATTGGCCAAACTTCACCAACCGGGATATGATGCAAAGCAGTTACTACTCCGCTACAGCCAGCCTGTCGAATATGCCAAAGGCTGACCGGGTCATTAGGTCCGAACCACCGCATCGTGTGCTCCATTCTCATATGCGATTTTATTTACTAAACTATGTTTTTTTTCATCAATCAATAGACTATGCATAGTCAAGCCCGACGCTCCTGCCTATGCATTGTTTTATTAATAAATTATTTGCACTTTATTATTTGGCCAGTTCAATGAGCAGCTATTCCCCATGGAGAAAAATAAATAAATGCACAAAGAATTAATATGAGTACAATAACTGATAAGATCACATCCAAAGAATTCCAGCTCGCTCTAGATGCTGCTTTGTCTTCTGCAACTGTTGTTGCAAACGTGAGCCCGTTCAATTGTGAAGCTGATGGCTTTTCCGACAACAGGCTAACGACGATCAGCAACACGATGGAGAATATAAATAGCGAGATGCAGAAATAAAGAAAATTCATCGTGGCAAACTGATAAAGGAATCCGCTGAGGTGATCTTTCTGCAATTCAAGAATGATTCGGACGAGTCCCAGAATAAATCCCGTCACAAGAGCAGTATAAGCGCCTTTTGCATTAATTCTTTTTGAAAATACACCAAGTAGGAAAACGGCTGCAATCGGCGGAGCCAGATAAGATTGAACGCTTTGCAAATATTGATAGAGAACGCCCGAAATTCCTTTCATGATGGGGATCCAGATCATACCCAAAATCACGGCCACTCCGGTTGCGATTCGTCCCACTTTGACCAATTCTTTATTTCCTGCCTCGGGTTTATATCTTTTATAAATATCCATGGTAAATAGGGTAGAACAAGCATTATAAACTGCAGCCAGTGAGCTCATCAATGCAGCAAGCAATCCGCCAGCCAACAATCCGCGTAAACCGGCAGGCATTAATTCCTTGACGAGGGTGGGGAAGGCCTGATCCGTATTGGGCAGAACAATTTTTCCCTGTTTTGCCAAGGCAAAAGCGATCATACCTGGAATCATGAAAATGAAAAAGGGAAACAATTTCAGGTATGCAGCAAAGATGGTTCCTCTTCTTGCCTGCCTTTCATCCCTTCCGGCGAGGCATCTTTGCACGATGTGCTGATCAGTACACCAATACCAGAGCCCGACGATGGGAGACGCAAACAATATTCCTGCCCAGGGAAAATCGGGATCCGATAATGGGGGGAACATATTGAGTTTTTCTTTTGGTAGCACTTCAACCAGTGAATGCCAGCCACCAATCTTGTGCAAACCAAATAACATCAACGTGAAAGATCCGGCCAGGAGAATAATGGCTTGCAGTGTTTCGGTGTACATTACTGCATGCAAACCTCCCAGTATCGTATATACGCCGGTAATGATGACTAGAACGATAGCTCCCGTCCAAAAGTCAACGTTTAAGAATGAAGTTACCACCAGTGCGCCTGCATAAATTGTCACCGACACTTTCGCGATAATATAACTTAACAATTGAATGATGGAAAGCAGCATTCTTGATTTTGAGTTATATCTTCTTTCCAAAAATTCGGGCATAGTGTAGACCATACTTCGCATATAGAAGGGAACAAAGACCCAACCCAATACCAGAATGATCCAGGAGTGGAGTTCATAATGACCCATAACCAAGCCAGAATTGGCGGCGGTGCCAGCTAATCCGACGATGTGTTCGGATCCGATATTCGAAGCAAGAATGGATGCACCAATGACAAACCAGCCGAGATTTCGGTTTGCCAAAAAATAATCTTCGGGTGATTCTTTTTTTCTACGAATTGACCAAACGGAAATGCCGGCAATGACCGCCAGGTAAAGTGCGACAAAAAACCAGTCGAGGGGTCCTAAAAAATGCATGGAGTATAATTTGAAAATGGAAACTAATAAAAAAAAGGAAGGGATGCTCAAAAGAACATCCCTCCTTGTGTGTGCTTATACCATAAAAACGAACATTGACGTGCTAATTGCCGGGATAAGTGCGCCCACAAGAAATGTAAGCGATTTAAATTTTATAGCATACCAGGCAGAGAGCATCTTTTCGCCTTGTACATTTTTGCTGATCGGAACTTGCATAAACAATCGGTTTTAGTAATGAGTAGTTTTAGTTTGCGATAGTGTGTTTGTTATGTAATTCATTTGCCTGTTGAGGTCCTGGCCACATAGGTGTTATTTTTTATTGATGATTAGAATGGATAGTTTGAATTCCGATAGGCTGAAAGCCTTTACCAGACTGCTTTCTAGAAGAGAGATGGATTATTTTTTTGGATTAAAGGGAAGAATCACGGGGTATGAATACCTGACCGCAGCATAAATGATTTGTGAGTGTAAACACTCGCTCCGACTTAATTTCAGCAAATTGTCCTGGCTGCATACAGCAATCGTTTAACCTGGCAGGTAAGGCGGATAGATCCTTTTGGGGGACTAAATTAGAAATAAAATGTAAAAATGTAAGCGATTACAATTTTTTTTTAAAAAAAACTTATGTATAGCTTTACAGTCACGATGTAAACGATTGTATGACCAGCAACAAGGAAGTCACAATATACGACCTCGCCCGAAGACTGAACATTTCCATAGCTACCGTTAGCCGCGCACTCAAGAATGACCCTGTAGTTAGCAAGAAAACAAAGAAGGAGATATTTGAGCTGGCCGAAGAAATGGGTTATAGGTCTAACCTCTTTGCCCGAAACCTACGCAATCAGCGGACTGATACCATTGGAGTAATCGTTCCCCGGCTCAATAGTTATTTCATGTCAACAGTGATCGCGGGCATAGAAAGTGTGGTCAATCATGCCGGGTTTAATCTTATTATAAGTCAGTCTTCGGAATCAACTTCCAAGGAAATGGCCAATGCAAGAACCATGTTTAATAACCGGGTGGATGGTTTGCTTGTTTCCCTGGCGTATGATACAGATGACATTTCTCATTTTGACATCTTCTTGCGAAGAAATATTCCGCTGGTATTTTTTGACCGTGTAACCGATCATAAAAACTGCACGAATATTTTAATTGATAACCGCAAAGCGGCCTATGAAATAACCAATCATTTGATCAGTCAGGGCTGCAAAAGGATTGTCCACATAACCGCGGCTTCCAGGAGTAACGTTTATGTGGACCGCCTGGCTGGATATAAACATGCATTGCAGGATGCCCGCATGCCTGTAAGAAAGGAGTATATTATTGACAATGACTTGAGTCAGGAGGCAGGATTTGCTGTATCTGAAAAAATCCGTCAAATGCGCCCTTTCCCAGATGCAGTATTTGCGGCAAACGATAGCTGCGCCGTAGGCTGCATGTTAGGAATCGAGCAGGCGGGTATCGATATTCCCGGCGATATTGCTTTTGCCGGCTTTAATAATGACCCGGTATCCAAAGTTGTTACACCTAACCTGACCACCATCAATTATCCTGGATATGAAATGGGTGAAACCGCTGCCCGGCATCTGATCAACCGTTTAAATGGTGCAGCTGGTGTCCATTCCACGAATACTATTCTGCTGAGATCTGAATTGATCGCGCGCGCATCATCATTAAGAAAAGTGAAATGACAGCTACCATTTTTTTCTATAGCCGATCATTGTACCATGTCCATTTATTTGATCTAATTGCGTACTCATTAAAAACCAGCTCATAAAAAATTAACTGCAAAATCACCTAATTTACCATTCATGAAAATTTTAAAGCAAAACAAGACCGCAATAGTAACCGGCGGAGCTTCGGGAATTGGGTGGGCAATCACTGAGAAATTCATTGGGGCAAACATTCAAACTGTTATCATCGGCCGCGATCAGCAGAAACTCAAAAAAGCGAAAGATAAATTTGGAAAGTTATGTATCCCCATGGCTTGCGACCTGAGTGAAACAGGCAGGATTCCGGATTTGGTGGAAGAAATTGAAAGCAAATATGGGGGAATAAATATCCTGGTCAACAATGCCGGCATTAACCTGAAAAAAGATTTCTTGACAGTTTCCGATGAAGAATTCCAACAGATCCTGCAAACCAATGTAGCTGCTGTTTTTACTCTGTCAAGAGAAGTTTCAAAGAAGATGATTCACCAGGGTGGCGGATCAATCATCAACATCAGTTCTATGGCAGCGGTATACGGATTACCGAAAGTAATTGCATATACTGCATCTAAAGCCGCCATCGAAGGCATGACGCGGGCTATGGCCGTTGAATTATCGCCCAAGGGTATACGGGTTAACTGCATCGCGCCAGGATTTATTTCAACGGATATGTCAGCCAAGGCGCTCAATGGTGACAAAGAACGACTGCAAAAAGTATTATCAAGAACTCCTATGGGAGAATTGGGCAAGCCGGGTGATGTCGGTGACGCGGCACTTTTCCTTGCTTTAGAGTCAGCCAAGTATATTACAGGCGTTATTTTGCCGGTAGATGGAGGCAACTCGATAGGATTTTAGTTTACTTTCTACACCCTTATAACTGTTCCGGGTAACCGATAAACAGTAGTCAACCCTAATTCGAAAAAATATGGGAACCGTTATTGCCATGCTGTTATGAAATATTTAATTACGGCTTCGATTTTTTGCCTGTGGATGGGATCAGGATTTGTTTTTGGTCAGAAAATGATCACTAGCCAATCCGCCCCGGCCAATTTTTCAATTGCTGAGGGGCCATCTGCCGCCACCATTTACACAGATGAAAATGATTATGTATTAATAGAAAAAGCTGCGACCCTCTTGCAGCAGGACATAAAAGCTGTTTCTGGCAATAAGCCAACCCTGGTACATAAAGTACCTGATAAGATTTCTGACTTGATTATTATAGGAACCATCGGAAAATCCACCCTGATCAATCAACTGGTTAGTGAAAAGAAATTATTAACTGATAAGATCAATGGAAAATGGGAAGGATACTGTATCCAGGTAGTAAGTCATCCATTTCCCGGAACAAGGAAGGCTCTGGTTATAGCAGGAAATGATCGAAGAGGAACCGCGTTCGGTGTATTTCAAGTTTCACAGGAAATGGGTGTATCACCCTGGTATTGGTGGGCTGACGTACCTATTGTTCACAAGAACCCAATTTTTGTTCCGGCAGCGTATTCTTCGCATGATGCCCCCGTTGTAAAATACAGGGGGATATTTATTAATGATGAAGCGCCGGCATTTTCCGGCTGGAGTAAAGAGAAATTTGGAGGCTTTAATCATGTCCTCTACGCAAAAGTATTCGAACTGATTTTGCGCCTGAAAGGAAATTTCCTCTGGCCTGCCATGTGGGGCAATGCATTTTACGACGATGACAGTCTCAACAGGCAAACGGCAGATGACTATGGAATCGTCATTGGCACGACCCATCATGAGCCATTATTGCGAGCACATGATGAATGGAGAAGGTACGGGAAAGGCCCATGGAATTATGATAGCAATGAAGTTGCCCTGAAGGATTTTTGGAGGACTGGGGTGAAGCGGGCCCTTCACAGTGAAACGATCATCAGTATCGGAATGCGCGGGGATGGCGACAAACCAATGACCGAAGGAACGGCCATCTCCCTGCTTGAAAGAATAGTAAAAGATCAACGGCAGATCATTACTGACGAAACGGGAAAACCCGCCAGCGAAACCCCGCAGTTATGGGCACTATATAAAGAAGTGCAGGATTACTACGACAAAGGTATGCGCGTACCCGATGACGTTACATTGCTGCTTTGTGATGATAATTGGGGCAATATCCGCAAGTTGCCTAAACTCGCCGAGAAAAGAAGGCAGGGAGGCTTCGGCGTTTACTATCACTTCGACTATGTAGGCGATCCGCGCAATTATAAATGGCTTAATACGAATCAGATTGAAAGAACCTGGGAACAAATGCATCTTGCGCTTGAATATGGGGTCGATCGGATTTGGATCGTCAATGTGGGTGATATCAAACCCATGGAATTTCCAATTTCGTTCTTTCTCGATTACGCATGGAGCCCCGAGAAATGGAAGGCGGAAAATCTGCCTGACTATTATCTGAACTGGGCGGCAAGGCAGTTTGGTGAAAAGCATGCGAAAGAAATCGCTTATTTTATTTCAAAGTATACGCAATTCAATTCGAGAAGGAAGCCTGAGTTACTTTCGCCAGAAACTTACAGCCTGACTAATTTCGGGGAAGCTGATCGTGTAGTGAATGAATACAGGAAGCTGGAAGCAGACGCAGAAAAAGTAAAGTCAACATTACCATCTGTTTACCAGGATGCATATTTCGAGCTCGTATTGCATCCCATCCAGGCCTCTTCTAATCTCAACGCCCTGTATGTTGCCGCAGCCAAGAATCATTGGTATGCGGAGCGAATGAACATAAGAGCAAACGCTTATGCAGATACAGTGAAACGTTTATTCCAGAGAGACAAAGAAATTTCGGATTTTTTTAATAATGTGCTGGCCAACAGAAAATGGCATCACATGATGGATCAGACCCATATTGGATACACTTATTGGCAACAACCTCCCGAGAACGTAATGCCTGCGGTGAAGTATGTCAATCCGGATTCCGCTTCATTACAACCAGCGAAATACATCATCGATCCTTCGCAACCTGAAGATCAGCCTCATTTGGCTGAACTGAAGAAACTGGGCAAGAACGTCTTTTATCAGGTGGAAAATTATGTGTCGATCGAAGCTCCTCATTTTTCTAAAGCAGTCGAAGCTGGCAATATCAAATGGAATACTATTGCTGGTCTAGGCCGGACTCTTTCAGGCATAACCACTTTTCCTGTCACGCTCGCCTCAAACGAACCGGTAAACAATAACCCCTGTCTTGAGTATCTGGTCTATTTCAACAATGGAGGCCTCGCCACCGTAAAAATTTATTGTTCACCAACGATGTACTTCCATGGCTCGCCACTCCGATTTGCTATTTCATTTGATGATGACAAACCCGTGCGGTTGAAGCTGGAAAGCGAAAAGACCAAGGCCATTTGGGAAGAATCCGTCGCGAATAATATTGTGAACACAGAGTCTTCTCACCAGATCAAATCAAAGGGACTACATACATTGAAATTCTGGATGGTCGATCCGGCTGTGGTTCTTCAAAAAATTGTCATTGGCTTTGGAGAGGTAAGACCTAGCTACCTGGGTCCACCCGAGACGAGAGTAAAATAATTTGAAGTCACAAATCTCAGCTCATCAAATGTTTTATTCAACTTAAGATTAATCTCGTTGCTAAAAATTGAATTCAGGGATCAATTTATACCAATGATTATTATGCGAAAACTGGCCTTGGTGTTTGTTTATGCTGTTCTTGTGCATGGTGCCCGTGGCCAGGTACGTCTGCCCAAGCTGATTAGCGACGGCATGGTGCTGCAAAGAGCAAGGCCCTTGAGAATATGGGGATGGGCCTCACCCGGAGAAAAAATAGTTCTTCGATTTATCGGTAAATCCTATACCGCCGTTGCCCAAAATGACAGCAGTTGGTTGATAGAAATCGCTGCCTGTCGCGAAGGTGGCCCTTTTGAGATGAAAATTGATGCGAGCAATCATATAACCGTCAGGGATATCCTGATTGGTGATGTATGGCTTTGCTCGGGTCAATCAAATATGGTCCTGCCCATGCAGCGCGTTAAGGATCGGTATCCAAATGATATAAGAGCATCCGGCAATGATTCAATTCGCCAGTTTTTGGTCCCGGTGAGATATATCTTCACACACAGAGCCAGGGACCTTGAATCGGGATCATGGCAATCAGCCAATCCGAAATCGGTGCTTCAATTCACCGCGACGGGATATTTTTTTGCAAAAGCTTTGTTCGATAAATATCATGTTCCGATCGGTTTGATCAATAGCAGTGCCGGCGGTGCACCTGCAGAATCGTGGCTAAGCCTGGAAACCCTGCAATATTTTCCTCAGGCATTGGCGATGGCAAAAAAATGCATGGACTCAAACTATGTGGATAGTATAATTCACCATGATGAAATGGCTGACATCGCCTGGCACCGGGAATTGTATATCAAAGACACAGGAATGCGTGAGCCGGTAAGATGGTATGACACCAACTACAATGCTTCAAACTGGAAAACCATGAATATTCCCGGGTTCTGGCGCGACCAGGGATTACCTCCGGTAAATGGCGTGGTTTGGTTTAGAAAGGAAATCCAGGTTCCTGCTTCATTGGCGGGGCTGCCGGCCAAACTCTGGCTGGGAACGATTGTCGACAGAGATTCAACCTATATAAATGGGCAATTTGTAGGTACTATCGGTTATCAGTACCCGCCCAGGAAATATGAAATTCCTGCAGGCTTTCTTCATGCAGGCAGCAACATCATTGTAGTTCGTGTCATTAACCAAATTGGAAACGGTGGATTTAACAAGGGCAAGCCTTATCAGTTGATGATTGCCGGACATGTGATTGACCTGAAGGGACCCTGGCAATTCAGGCTGGGAACCTCTATGCCGCCCTTACCCGGACAAACATTCTTTTCCTACAAGCCCCTGGGACTGTTTAATGGAATGATTTCGCCCCTTGTAAATTATCGCATCAAAGGTGTGATCTGGTACCAGGGCGAGGCCAACACCTCTAGAGCGAGCAAATACGCAAGCGTGTTTTCTGCCCTGATCAATAATTGGAGGAAAGAATGGCAGCAAGGCGATTTTCCCTTTCTCTTCGTGCAGCTTCCCAATTTCATGCCGCCCAAGACTGAACCTTCAGAAAGCGAATGGGCTGAATTAAGGGCATCTCAATTAAGATCATTGGAAGTGGCAAATACAGCTATGGTGGTAACGATCGACGTTGGAGAGTGGAACGACCTTCATCCTACTGACAAGAAAACCGTGGGAACGCGTCTTGCACTCGCAGCCCGGCATGTGGCTTATGGAGAGAATGCGCTTGAATATTCCGGACCGATTTATGAATCCAGCGTGATCAGGGGTAACAGGATTTACCTGCATTTCACTCATACCGGGAGTGGATTAATGGCTAAAGAGGGAAAACCTCTGAAATATTTTTCTATTGCAGGTGACGACAAGAAATATGTTTGGGCGAATGCAAAAATTGAAGGAGACACGGTAATCGTGTGGAACGACGAAGTAGAAAAACCTGTTTCGGTTCGTTACGCCTGGGCCGATAATCCTGAAGGGGCTAACCTTTACAATAAGGAAGGTTTGCCTGCCTCCACGTTCACCACAACCAATGATTAATATAATTCACCAACGATGAAACATATTTACCGTTTTTGTATATGCATCATCTTTTTGCTTGCTTTCGCTGAAAGCCATCTTTACGCACAAAATGGAGGGCATCAAACAGGGGATTTAACACCTCCGGTTCAACTGACTGCCAGCCAGGATCACGCGAGGATGATGCAACTGCTAAAAATAGACTCCATCAGAATTGGAGCAGATGGCAACAATCCTAAGGCTCCAAATGCAGCCAATTACGATGAAGCAAAAGCGAATCCTTATCCCAAACTACCGGACGCGCTGCAATTAAACAATGGCCAAGAGATCCGTTCAGCTCAGGATTGGTGGAAAAAAAGAAGGCCGGAAATCGTTGAAGATTTTGACAGGGAAATTATCGGGAGGGTTCCCACCAATATGCCGGCGGTGCATTTGAAAATTGACAGTATTTATCACCAAATAATCGGAAACGTTGACGTGATTACAAAGAAATTGAAGGGGCATGTTGACAATTCCATTTATCCATTCATAAACGTTGACATTGATGTTAGTCTTTCCACTCCGGCTAACGCTAACGGACCCGTACCCGTCATGATGGAACTGATTTTTAAATTCCCTCCCGGCATGAAGCTGCCTGTGCAGGCAGGTCCCACCTGGCAGGAACAGGTGGTAGCGAAGGGCTGGGGATTTGCCACATACGTGCCCGTGAGCGTTCAGGCCGACAACGGAGCCGGTCTCACCCAGGGAATTATTGGCTTAGTCAACCGGGGACAACCCAGAAAACTTGACGATTGGGGTGCCTTGCGCGCATGGGCCTGGGGAGCAAGCAAAGTTTTAGATTATTTTGAAACTGATCCTGCCGTTGACGCTAAGCAAGTGGGCATTGAAGGCCATTCCAGGTATGGAAAAGCAGCTTTGATAGCAGTGGCGTATGACCCAAGATTTGCCATTGGTTTTATCAGCTCTTCTGGTGAGGGAGGAGCAAAATTGCACCGGAGAAATTGTGGGGAGATCGTAGAAAATTTAGCCGGAACCGGAGAATATCATTGGATGGCAGGAAATTTCATCAAATATGCCGGCCCTTTGCATTGGAATGATTTGCCAGTCGACGCCCATGAGTTAATTGCCCTGTGTGCTCCCCGACCAATCTTTATCAGCAGTGGATCGGTAGGGGATGCATGGGTGGATGCCAGGGGTATGTTCCTGGCCACTGTGGCGGCAGGCCCGGTTTACCGGTTGTTGGGAAGGAGGGATTTGGGGACTGACGTCTTCCCGCCAATTGAAACTTCGTTGCTCGACGGAGAGCTTGCATTCCGGCAACATAGCGGGGGGCATACGCCAGGACCCAATTGGCCTTATTTCCTGGATTTTGCAAGCAGGTATATAAAAACTGCAACATCCAAAAATCTCCGTTAACACGATTGCACCAAAAAATCTCCCATTAACATGCCGCACATAGGACCAACAAAACGCCCACTGCTGTTTTTCTTTTTCTTATTTACTTTTTATTTCCCGGCATCCTCCCAAACGAATCGCGTTGACAGCAGCCTGGGACTGAAAGATTATTTCAAAGATTATTTTTCCATTGGTGTAGCCGTTTCCTATCAGGATCTGCATTCTGATGAAGTGCCATTAATCCTTAAACATTTCAATAGCCTCACACCTGAAAATGCCATGAAAATGGGCCCGATACATCCGAAAGAAAATGAATTCAATTGGAAGCAGGCGGACTCGATAGTTGATTTTGCAGTGCGACATGGGATGAAAGTAAGGGGTCACAATCTTTGCTGGCATGAATATACTCCATCCTGGTTATTTGTGGATTCTGCAGGAAACCAGGTCACAAAACAAGCTCTATTGGAGAGGTTGCGGGCTCATATCAATGCCGTTGTAGGACGGTACAAAGGGAAAATTTATGCCTGGGATGTGGTGAACGAGGCTGTATCTGATAGTCCGCAAGTCTTACTTCGAAATTCACTATGGTATCAAATTGCCGGCGAAGATTTTATCGTGCAAGCATTTCAATATGCTCATCAGGCTGATCCAAATGCGACTTTGTTTTATAACGATTATAATACTGAGCGACCAGAAAAGATGGAGAGAGTCTACACGCTCATGAAAAAATTATTGGCCGAAGGAGTGCCTGTTCAGGGAATTGGTCTCCAGGCGCACTGGAGTATCTATGAACCATCAGGGGAGGAGTTGGAGAATGCGATTCGAAAATTCAGCTCACTGGGCTTAAAAATTCAGTTTACAGAATTAGATATCTCAATTTATCCCTGGGAGAAATTTGTGCGCAAGAAAACAGAAACTGATCTGGATCAATTCACGCCCGCTTTGGAAGCTCAGCAAATTGAGAAATATAAAATGGTTTTTGAAGTGTTCCGCAAAAATCGGGACAAAATAACCGGGATAACATTCTGGAATGTCTCGGACAGGCGCACCTGGCTGGATTATTATCCGGTGCCTGGACGGAAAAATTATCCATTACTTTTTGATACCGGACTGAATCTGAAGAAGGCGTTTTGGAAGGTGGTAGATTTTAAGGTTTCACGCTAAAATAAGCAAAGGCGGCAAAGGCAGCACGCTGTTTCCGTTGCGCCTTTGCTTACTTTGCGTCTTTAACTTTATCCTGCATTATGATATTCCGAGAAGCCCAGCTTTCAGACATCCCCCGACTATACACCCTCAGAATTTCTGTTAAAGAAAACAGGCTCTCCAATCTTTTTCTGATCACGGTGAAAGATTATGAAAATTTTCTGATGTATCGCGGCAAAGGATGGGTTTGTGAAAAAGACGACCAGATAAGAGGTTTCTCGATCGTCGACATGGAAAAAAATAATGTTTGGGCATTATTTGTGCAACCAGAATTTGAAGGCAGGGGCATTGGTCAAAAACTACTCCACATGCTCCTCGAAAGTTATTTTGAACAAAAACAGGAAAATATCTGGCTATCGACTGGCCCTAAAACAAGAGCTGAAGAATTCTACAGGAAGTTTGGATGGGAGCAGGTAGGAAGGTTGCCAAATGGAGAAACCAGGTTCGAATTATCAGTGGGAGATTGGACAAAGCTGAATCGAACGGGTGTGAACGAGTGATATTCATTTCTTAATATAAGGTTATAAAACGAGTATACTTTTTTGTTAACTTCTGATATTAAACACACATCTTATGGACAAGAAAAAGACTAAGAAGAAAAAAGACGAAAAAGAATTGCCGGGGGATCCGGCTTATCCTGCGAAAGATGATATTTATAATCATGAAAAAGAAGAGGAATATGTTGAAGATGATGAAGCGGTCAAGGATTTGGACATTCCCGGTTCAGAATTAGATGACCCTGATGAAGCGATTGGTGAGGAAGATGAAGAAAATAATTATTACAGCCTGGGTGGTGAGGATCATGAAGACCTGGAAGAAGATAAGAGTTGACACCCGGTGACGCAAGATCTAATGAGGATATAAAACGAAAAAACCCCCAAGGCTAGTCAGGGGTTCTTCAGAGAACTTGGATTAAATGCTTTTTTGGACGGA
>PSRA01000091.1 GCA_003175695.1 Bacteroidota bacterium
TGGGTTTGTGCAGCGCAAGTTTTTGAAATAAATAAAAGCGAAATAAAAATGTATAAGTGTGGGTGGGCCTTCATGTAACTTAGTTTATACCTCACCGTGGCTTATTAAAGTTAATTAAAAATCAGGCGATCTCTCATCGCGGCCCGGCTTATTCAAATGTATTCCCTCAAGCCCCGACATATTTAAATAGAACGAGTAACCGGTTATTATGACGACCCTTCTGCCCAATCAGGATTGAGCATTTGGAATCCTGACAGCCTTTTGTATTTTGGTTGACCGGGAAGCTGCTGACAGGCAGCCCATAGCTGATGAAGACGAAAATTTTTATTGCAATTGCAGGCGTTCTTTAATTGACCTATTTTATCTATCCATTCTCAAAAATCCAGTGCATCACAACGATCCGGCGCCGCAGCCAAACATAGTGGAAGCATAATGTTTTTGGCGCCTTGAGTTTCAAATCCTATTAGATAGCTTCAAATATCGTTACATAGTTACAGGCAAATCAGGGCATTTAATGAGGCCTAAAATTTGTCTGTGTTCCTTTAGTATACGTCCCCTGCCATCCGTCAAACATCCATTTCCCATTTCGTCTTATCCAAATTTCAGTATGGTAGACTTCTCCGAGTATTTTGTCCCCCATAAGATATTGCGACCTGCCATTAATTATCGCCACATCCCCGTATAATCGTATTTTCCTGTCAAATAATTTGAAGCTCACACCCGCAAACAAATTTTTCCTGGAAGAATCCGCCAGAATCTGTTCTTTTGTTTGCATAACCCCATCAGCATTGATGGTTATGTAATCGTCCGGCACATTATCCTTCCAGTAAGCGGAGTCATACTTTAGAACTGCGTCGAACATTTTTGTTTCTGCTGCTTCCAGTTCTTTTGTGTCAGCCTCTGAAACTTTTTTTTGCCCAAACGAAATTTGAATAGTAAAAAAAAGGAGAATTGAAATCAAGGCCAGTTTTGTCTTGTACATACAATGGATTTAATTATAAAGAAATGGGAACTGATGGTGCGATTGTCTTTGGCGCTTCAGGTGAACACTTAATTACACGAATCACCCAGCTGTCTAATTATATATTAAAGGCAATTTGATTATTACTTCTGTTCCGCCAGCAGTACCATCGGGTTCTACGAGGTCATTAATTTTTACCATCGATTCTGCTGCGTTTTCATGTTGCATCATGGCTAACCTGTTTGCCGTTATACGAAGTCCCATTGACTTGTGCCCGGTTGCTGATTTACTCGACAGTTCAGCGGCCTTCTTTCTGCCGATGCCATTATCAGTAACTTTAATATAGAGTTGATCTCCCTCCCCTGACACTTCAATATCCAACAATCCTTTTTCTTCTTTGTGCATCAATCCATGCCAAATCGCATTTTCTACATATGGTTGAATGATGAGCGGAGGCAATTTGAGCGCGCCAATATCAAAATCATTTGGAACTGATATTTTATAATCAAAATGATAATTGAAGCGTAATGCTTCCATCTCGAGATATAGCCCAAGCGCTTCAAGTTCACTTTCCAGGGTGATCAGCGACACCTGTGAATTCTGCAATATCATCCGTACTAACCTGGAAAACTTAGTAAGGTATTCTGAAGCCTGGGCTCTATTGTTTTGAAGGATAAAGCGGTTGATAGAATTGAGTGAATTGAAAATAAAATGCGGGTTCATTTGGGCTCGTAACGCCTGCATCTCAAGCTCAGTTGCTTTTTGTCTTATTTCGGCAATTTGTTTTTCTTTTCCAGCGCGCTCAAACTGCAGTTTGAACTTTTGCCGGGTGCGGTGACGGACTAACAGGTAGAAAATACTCAATACTAAAATCGCTGCAACAATTCTAAACCACCAGGTATTCCAGAAAGCAGGACTGATATTAATCATCAATATTTTTTCCGGGCCGTTGAATTCATTATTCGCAGTTGAAGCCTGCATGACGAGCCGGTAAGAGCCTGGTGGAAGTGCTTCAAACAAGATCGTCTGATTTGCGTTGCCATATTGCCAGTCTTCATTCTTACCATTTTGTTCCAGTTTATATCTTACATGCCCTTTACCCTTTGAATAAAAATCAATGTTACCTGTTTCAATCCTGATGGTGTTCTGATCATATTGGAGGTTTAATTCTTCCAGGTTATTTACTGCGGCAGACATTGACGATTTCCGCTTGACCGTTAGAGTGTTGAAATAAACAGTCGCTTTACTTAAAGGAGAATATCCTTTGGCATAAATGCGATCTAATCCGCAAGTAGCAGAATCTGCGTTATCCATGTTCCTGCCAATCCCAAAATAAATATCACCCTGGGAATCCTCAGCTCCTGTTACAAACGAGCCATAGTCCTGCTTATAATAGCCATCTGTTTCCAACAGGTTTGTAAAAACGCCCGTAACCGGATTAAGCCTGCTTATCCGTTTTGAATTAGTGACATACCACAGGTTTCCATCTTTATCAAGCTGGATATTCAAAATTGGATCGCTATGACTCTCGTCCAGGCTGTAGCTCCTGATTCTCTGGAAATCTTTATCATAGTGAACAATTCCATTTATTAAGCCAAGCCAATAGGTCTGATCTTTCTTGTCATACATGATAGCTGACCAGTTCAGGTCATCGAACGGATGGGATATTTTTGTCCATTTCCCATTTTTATCTTCAAAAGTTAAATTGGGCAAACTGACTTCGTTTTTTAAAAACATATAACGATCATCAACAAGCGCAATTCCACCGAGGCTAAATCCGCCGTATACGTCGGGATACGGCATTAACTGGTCTGGAATTGAAGTCCCGTCCCTCACCTGAAAAAAAAGGCGTTGGCCGGCGTCGCAAAAAATGAACCCGCTTTTATAAGGCGTGGCGAATGTAATTCTGTCGATAGTGAATGTGCCTGATCCATTGCTACCCGCCATTCGCCTGCACTGCCTGGTTGTGATATCCATTTCATACAAGGTCAAACCAACATATACCCCGAGGGATTGCAGGAAGCCGGCACCGAGCCACGCTTTTTGACGAACAGTATCTATAAAAAGTGGAATGATAGCTGTTCCCTTTATACCCGGCAGATCATTTTGATGCAGTACCTCGAATTTTTCTGAAGCCGGATCAAATATGTTTAGTCCGTTTGAGGTGCCGATCCATAATTTGCCCTCAGGGCCGGCAAGAATGGTAGAGATCAAACCGCTGCTTAATGAACTCTCGTTGAGCGGGTTTGCATTATATCTCTTTACAACCGGATTAGTTGGCAGCAATGCGTGAATACCTTTATTCGCCCAATCGGATGTCCATACGATTCCCTCCGGATCGCAATAAATATGCAGGTTAGCTTCGCCGGCTTTTCTTTGTAAACGGGGATCTGAAAAAAGTTGCCGGAGTTGGTTTGTTTGCGGATCATAAATAAAAATACCATGATAAAACGATGAAAACCATACCCTGCCCCTGTTGTCGATATCGATTCCTACACCGCGGTCATAATTTTTCAATCTCGTAATCTTATCCGATGCCTCAATTCGCCTAAACTTTTTGTCGTTCAAAGAAAATTCCAGTAAACCCTCACCACTGTTGATCCAGACAGAATTTCTTTTTGGATCATATCGCATGTCTTCAGCATCATGGCGGTGGTGTTCAGCATTATTCCTGTAGCAGGGCCAGGTATAATTTTGGGTTCTTCCATCCTGGAAAATTTGTTGCAGTCTCCCGCGTCCTGCATCACCGTAGAGTTTCCAAATACTATTAGAGCTTTCTTCAAAAAAAGACTTGTCTGTATTGAGCGTAACCCAATCGTGCCTGTCGTCCATCACTAAAAGTTTTGCCAGCAGTCTCCTTTTTAGCGTATGTATATTAATAGCTGAGAATTGTGATCCGGGTTCCACGCAAAGGATTTCATCCTTTGTAGCCCAGAAAGGAAAAATGGATAATCTTGGATCCATGTCGTTTTTAGAAAAAGGAATGTTAATGAGCGGTGAAAAATTGGTGAACGTATCGGCTTTAACATCATACCTCGATATTCCCTTAAATGTAGCCATCCAGATATTATGCAGACTGTCTCCTTTGAACGCGAAGATCATACCGGTGTTAATCGCCCCCCTTTTATTGTCGCCAGGGGCATATGTTTTAAAAACTGTCCCATCGAAGCGGCAGAGTTCGTCTGAAGTACTTCCCCCGAAGCTCCCCACCCAAAGAAATCCATTTGCATCTCTTATCATCGTATTCGATTCATCGAAAGGCAATCCATCTTCGCTGGTCCAATCAACGGCTCGGTAACTATCAAGGGCGGTTAGGGCCGTTAAGCTATCTACTTGTTGGGCAACAGAAATAGTAGCGGCAAAACAGCATGTGATGAAGAGTGATATTTTTCTTGAGCATTTCATTTTGCTGTTGAATAGTAGGTTTTAATATCCCGGATTTTGATGCAGGTGTTGAACACCCTGTGCATCCACACTAAGATCAATTTGGGGCTGTGGAATAGGGAAGTATTCATTTTTGCCTTTTATAAATACTGATCCATTCAAATAGCTTCTCAATTTTTGCTCATTTTTCAGATAGGTATTAATTTCCTGATCTGCTATTCCCCATCTTACCAGGTCGAAGAAGCGATGTCCCTCCATCGCCAGTTCCAGTTCTCTTTCATACCTTACTGCCTTACGCGCAGTCTCTCTGTCTGTCCAGGTATCCTGATACATTCCAATTTTGTAACGGGTAGGGGTATAGGCGTTCCAGGTCTTTGTTCCATCCGGATTTATTATTAACAATGTCCATGTCTGATTCAGATCTTTTCTAACAACCCATTGCAGAGGTTGTATATCCGTGAATGCCGGATCATCAATAGCAGCAAATTCTTCCGGGTTATTGGTAACTTTTTTTGCAAAGGGAATATTGTCATCATTACTCACCCAACCTGAAGGGTCGGCGGCTCTTGCTCTTACCCTGTTTACATATTCCCGTGCCCTATCCGGATCACCTATCTCCGCTTCCACTTCAGCTGCCCAAAGTAAAATATCTGCATATCGGATCAGATTGACGTTATTGGCTGTGGAGCCGGATGGCCAGCCGGCCGGATCGCTAAAATGACCTACTTGCGACTCGTAAAAAACATTTTTTACAGGCGTATAAGGCCCTCCGTCAGGTTGAAAGCGTATCCATGCCTGACCTGGATGCGGTCCCCAGTCAAGATAAGGAACTCCTCTGCGACCTACCGTCCAGTCGAGGCGGGGATCAAGCGTGACAGTATCGGGAGAAAAATAATCCGTAGATGCTATCCCCTCATCGGTTTTTACATTTACATCATTGAAATGATCGGGGTCAGGCAGGCCGGTAGAAGGATCAGTTTTAAAATGATTGACCAGCCACTGCGAAGGTTGAAAAAAACCGCAGCAACGGCCGGGGCCGCCCATCCAGGGGTGGTTTAGCACATCTCCTGCATTTCCATTCCATCCGTTTGCGCCATCATTGACTGACATCTGGACGGAAAAGACTGCTTCATTTTTATTTTTGAATTCTGCATTAAAATTATCTGCATAGTTTCCCAGGCCGTACTTCAATCCACCGGAAGTAACACCATTTTGGATTAAATCTTCTAATAGCAATTTGGCATCTGCGTATCTGTGCTCAAACATGTAGGCTTTTGCGAGGTAGGCTTTTGCCGCCCATTTATTTGCCCTTCCGACTGCAGCCTGATTGGGTGGGAGACTATTCATTGCATAGATAAGGTCATTCTCAATGGCGGGCCATATCGACGTGTCATTATTCAAATAATAATTCCCTCGGTCATACGTGACCGTTTCATCCACGAAAGGCACTTTATTCCAAATCTTGACAGCCTCGAAATGATACCAGGCGCGGAGAAAAACTGCTTCTGCCCTCACTTCGGTTGTGTCAGCAGTTGCCATGTCTTTGGCTTTCCGCATAACCCGAAGTACTGCATTTGCTCTCGCGATACCGGCGTACAACGCCTTCCATTTGTCGTCGAGAGGACCACTCGTAGTCGCACTGGCCTTAAAGGTTTCAATTTCGGTAATCGGAAACTGATCAGCTACTCTTGAACCCTTGTAAGCCTCGCTGCCACAAATGCTTCCATAGATCCAGTTGGAAGCCCCTGTATTGTAGTTGCCAATAGAATTATTATCGTAATAATCATCTTGACTTATGCCATCTAATAATGCATAGGCCCCGATGAGTAAACCCTCGACACCCATCTTATTAGCAAGGGCCGCATCATCTAATAATCCCAATGCGGGCTGGTTCAGTTTGTTTTTGTTGCATGAGAAGATCGTTATTGCTGCAGCAAAAAAAATCAGGAGTATTATTTTACATTTCATACTTTCTAAAAATTCTAAAATCAAAAACTGATGTTAGCCCCAAGCAGCCATTGTTTTTGGTTATTGGGATAATTTCCATTATCTATTCCAAAAGAAGAACCATATGGATTCCCCAGTTCAGGGTCGAGTCCTGAATAATTAGTTACAGTGAAAAGATTAGCGACCTGGATATACACCCTCAACCTTTCAATTTTAATTTTCTGCATCAGGTTCCTTGGAAAACTAAATCCAAGAATCATCGTCTTGTTCCTGAAATAAGAGCCATTCTCAAGGGAATAATTATTGGTCGCGGCATTACTGAAGTTATAGTCGTATTCCTGTATGGGTGCTTTTGCATCGCGGTGTTGTGGCGTCCATGAATCATAGAGGGCAGTCTTACTCTTGGGGTAAGGACCGCTGCTGAATATATCAGCTGCATCTCTATACCCATTGATTACATGATTACCAAAAGACCCGTAAAAAAAAGTAGTAAAATCAAAATTCTTATACCCGAATCCGATATTCAAACCTAGCGTAAAGTCAGGATTGGGATTTGCAAAATGAATTCGGTCCAGATCGGAAATTATCCCGTCACCATTTGCATCCAGGTATTTAAACCTGCCGGGTTTTGCCGCTTCCTGCACAGGGGATTTGGCAACGTCTGCATCGTTTTGGAAAAAACCGATGATTTTATACCCAAAAAATGAACCGATAGGATAACCAACCTGATTTCTGACGATCCCGTCATCAAAAAATGGGATGTTGTTTAGTTTCACTATCCTATTGTCATAGTGCGAAAAAGTAACAAGCAGATCCCAGTTCCAGTCTTTTGAAAAATTTCCCTTTGAGCCTAACTTAATATCTATGCCCGAATTTTTTATATCGCCAGCGTTCACATTGGGGGCTGTTGCTTCTCCGAGCAGGGCAGGCAAAAGAACCGGAAACAGTAACCCGGTTGATTTTTTGTTGTACCAGTCCGCTGTTATGCTCAACTTTCCATTCCATAATACGCCGTCCAACCCCATGTTTATGACCACATCTTCCTGCCAGCTTGTTTTGGCGTTGCCAAATCTGACGGGTCTGAAACCCTGCTGAATGTTGACGCTGCTTCCATTAATATCATAATAAGAGCCACCGGGGCCGCCGCCATACAGCGTGTACTGATTATTAGGATTGGTATTGCCGTCGAAGCCGGTTTTTCCCCAGCTTGCCCTAAGCTTGAGATCTGTGAGCCATCTTGAGCCTGTTAAAAAATACTCTTCTGTCATCCTCCATGCGATACCAAATGAGGGGAACCAGCCATACCTGCTTTCAGGCCCGAAAACAGATGAACCATCTCTTCTGACTGTCGCGGTAAGAAAATATTTTTCTCTGTGGGAATATTCTGCCTGGCTGAAAAATGAACTCAGATAAGATGCCGACCCCATGCTCGCGTTGGTTTGCCCCGCAGGTCTGCCTGTGCTTAGAAACCGGTAGTTAGGATCATTGCTTGCATATCCGATCCTGGTACCTTGAAGTTGCCTGTAATAATTGCTCTTCTCCTCAGTTCCGACCAGAACCTGTATGCGGTTATTTCTGTAGAATCTTGCCGTATAATTCAGTGTATTTGTCCATGTCCAGTTTGTTGTATAATCAGTCGATTCGGTAAAGGAATTGTTATTACCGTTAGCGGATGGAGGCAGCGGTTCGTATGAGCCATAAGTAAAATAATTTGACAAATGGTAATTTACCAAACCACCAAAACTCGTGCGGAATCTAAAGTTCTTTAGAAAATCAAACTCGCCGTAAGCGTTTCCAAATAGTCTCCAGTTATGGTCCTGGTCGTCTCCGGACAAAACCCTTGCTGTAACCGGATTGGTTGCAGGACCGGGAGCAATATAAAAGCCACCCGGATAGGCAGGACCCCAACCGCTGGAATTTCCTTCTATATCATATACAGGCAGCAAGGGATAGGTCATAAGATCCCCGTAAATGCGGCCGACACGGGGATTTTGGCTATAGCTTAGCTGAAAGTTTTCACCAATTCTAATTGTATTCATCAGGGTAAATTCCGTATTCACCCTCGTCGTGAATCTTTTTAAATAGGCATTCAGATAAGTCGCCTGCTGGTCAAGGTAACCGAAGGATAACAGGTAATGATTTTTGAAGTCTCCGCCGGAAACAGTGAGCGTATGATTCTGGCTCCATGCCGGTTTGAGTAATTCGTGAAACCAATCTGTTCCTGCTTTATTGAATGGTACAATCTGGTAAATCGGGCCTTTGAGAGAATCAATATTGTATAATGATGGATCCGCCTTCGGATCTCCCTTGAAAAGACCTACATGAGGACCCGCGAATAAGTAATCAGGTAAAATTGGTGATGGGCCGTTGCCATAAAGAGGATCACTGGGGGTCTGTCCGGAATTTTTAAATGCCATCCACTCAAGGTCTGCCTGTTCTTGTGGACTGAGCAAGGCAAGTCCTTTACTTAACGGCTGCTGTCGACCGACATAAAAATCATAGCTGAGTTTTGTTTTGCCGCTTTTGCCCTTTTTTGTTGTAAGTACAATTACGCCATTGGCGCCCCGAACACCATAAATAGAATAGGCAGCTGCATCTTTCAATACCTGTATGGACTCAATATCGTATGGATTAATTATGTTGATATCTCCTTCTATGCCATCAATGATGTAAAGAGGTCTGACATTCCCAAAATTACCCATGCCATGGAGGTAAACCTGGCTGGGCGCTCCGGGGTCTCCCGAGCTGATCACTGTCAATCCAGCCACCCTTCCCTGCAGCATGGGTTCCACCTGTCCGGCGGGAACGGCGACAAGATCTTTTGGTTTGACGGAAGCAACGGAACCCGTAATTTCTTTCAGCTTTTGCGAGGTGTATCCTGTTACTATAATTTCATCGAGATTGTCATTTGGAGCCATTAAAGAAACGGCTACAAAAATTTTATCTCCCAGTTTTATTTCTTTGGTTTTATACCCGATATAAGATATTCTGAGGATATCTCCTTTTTTTGCCCTAATGCTGAAGTGTCCGCTGGTGTCTGTAGTGGTTCCGGTATTAGTTCTTTCAATTAAAACAGAAGCGCCAACAAGCGGTTCATGATCGGCCCCGGTAATAAGCCCTTTTATGGTTTGGGAGAAACTTATCTGACCACAAAATAAAGGCACAAGCATAATCAGGATATGCGCTCTTCTTTTGGAGGCACTTGACTTCGAAGTCTTCACCCTATGATTCTCGAGCAGAGTCACTGGTAAAGATTGTCGTTGTCTGGCAGAAAGAGAAAAATCAGAGTGGTAATGAAGTAAAAAATAGTGAGTACAAACCCCACTACTCCCGGTGTTCGGGTTGATAGGTGTAGCATGGTGGTTGGTTTAGGAGTGTACCTAAAGTTAACAAATTACGAGACTCAAAAATGAACTTTATTCAGATTTGCGGAAATCTTCTATCAAATCCATTTCCCCTTCGCATACTCGCAGGGTCTTCAAAGTGGAGGCGTTTTGAACGTGTACGATATAAATGACCTTATCATCCGAATGGACTTCTTCCACTCTTGAAATCGCATAATCATAATAAACAGGTTTCACGATTGCTCTGATTTCAGCGGGAAGGTTTTTTTCTCCGTAATAGCTTACACTGAATCTCCAGTTTCCTTTTTTATCGTAGACAACCCGGTTCTTTATTGAATTTAAACTGAACTCAGCCAGGTAGCCATTTTTGATAAGGTACCATTTTTCGTTGTCGACGTGCCCGAACGTTTTTTTGAAGTCACGCATGGCTTTTTGATTTACTTCACTCAGAGAAGTAATTTCAGTGACTTCATTCTTTGAGTCTTCCGTTAGTTTCATTGCCTCCGATATGGATTGCGACTTAACAACAACGGTATTCTTAGCCACTGCCTGGGCATCAGAATTATTTGGCATTGCTGCAAAAAAGCAAATACTAAAGGCGACAGAAATAATCTTTTTCATTTTGTTTGTTTTTTTGATGGGGAAATTTTGATCAATATTTTTTATTGGTCAGGTTTATAAAAACAAATCTATATTGGATGGAAGGCTGTAACCAGTCCGGGCGAGTAGTTGGCGGGTTTGAAGGTTAGTTGGGGGATAGTAAAAGCATTTGGAAAAGATCGTTTTGAATTTTGGCTGGCTGAAGAAATGACACAGAAATCATTGCCTTGAAAAAATTCATCAGGCGTCTATTCCACAAATTCCTTGTAAAATAATCTTACTTCATTCTGATTAGTGGCAGGAGATTTACCAAAAAAGAAAGTTTCGTCTCTTATTCCATCATTCGTTGATTGGAAACAAGAATAATGAAATCGTCTACCCTGGACTGTTGCCGAATATTTTTTGAACCTGAAATAGCATATATTTGGTTACTTCATATTAATCGTCTTAATAGCGAAATGTCCTTCCGCGCTCTTGACTACTCTCATCAGTGAAAATCAAGCTCAATCTGATCCTGCCTAATAAGAACTGCGTAATCTTTTTAAACCTGTAAAAAAATACCATCATCATGAAAAAATTTTCTCAACTCGCGCTGCTGATTGTTGCGGTATCCAGTTGTGTTGCGCAACCTTCAAGGTCAAAAGATGTGAAGAAAGAAACGGGCGAAAATTCGCTGGCGGCTTATGAAAAATACATAGACGAACACAATGACGCACACTTAAAAGAATTAGCCGAGTTGGTTTCCTTCCCAAGTATATCATCTATTCCTTCCCATAAAACAGATATTCAAAAAGCCGGAGCATGGATTGTAAACAAATTAAAAAGCATTGGAATTGATAACGCACAGATAATGCCTACCGATGGTTTGCCTGTAGTATATGGCAGTTGGGAAAAAGCACGCGGAAAGCCAACTGTTCTAATTTATGCACACTATGATGTACAACCGATAAAAGATTCCACGGAATGGTTAAACGCGCCCTTTACTCCTAAAATTGAAAATGGGAAGATTTATGGTCGCGGAGCAACCGATGACAAAGGCGGACTCATGATACCAGTTTGGGCAGTAGAAACTTTGCTGAATACAGATAAAAAATTGCCCGTGAATGTAAAATTTGTTTTTGAGAGCGAAGAAGAGATAGGGGGTGGAAATCTCCATAATTTTCTTTCAAGGAACAAGGAATTATTACATGCCGATTTTGCATTGAATACTGATTTTGGACAAGAAAACGACAGCACACCTGTTATTTTTGTGGCCGCAAGGGGATCAGCTCAAATGGAGTTTATTGTAAAAACTGCAAATATAGATGTACACTCAGGGAGAGGTGGCACGACCCCGAACGCTGCAAGAACCTTATCAGAAATCATCACGTCATTTTATAATAAAGATGGTTCAATAGCCATAAAAGGTTTTTATGATAAGGTAACGCCTCTTACGGAAAAGGAAAGAGAAATGCTTAAAAAAATCCCTTATAATGCTTCAGCGTTTATGAAATACTCAGGAACAACAGCAGAAACAGGCGATACTAATTATTTGCCGCTTGAGAGACAATGGTATCGGCCCGCCTTAGAGATAACCGGCATTCGGAGTGGTTTTACCGGAGAAGGATTTTTAAACATTATTCCAGCCAGTGCAATGGCAAGAATTAACATTAGATCAGCCAGTGATCAATCAACCAAGGAACTTATTGAACTGGTAGAGAAACATATTAACAAGATTTGCCCAACCGAAGCTAAAGTAACTTACACTTTTACAACTTACACAAATCCAGTTAAATTACCGACTGATACAAGGGCATATGACTATCTTTCTAGCGTACTGAATAAATTATATGGAAGAGAGCCATTGCAAGTTGCGTCAGGTGCAACTATTGGTGCATTAATAGATATGAAAGAACAACTGGGAATTTATGCATACTCATTAGGATTTGGACAGAAGGATGAAGGACAGCACGCATCAAATGAGTTTTTCAGATTGTCCAGCATTCGTAAAGGCCAATTGGTTTACTGTTATTATTTGGAACATGTCGGCGATGAAGAAAGTAAATTGAAAAATTAAGAAACGAAATAAGTATCCGGAAGGTTTTTTGTGGGTTCATATTGATGTGTTATCCTCCACCACAAAATTTTTACGATTCTGAATATTCTGGTTTTATATTTCTGGTAATGAGAAAAATTCTAAATTATCTTCTGATAATCCTGCAAAATGAAAAAAATCATCTTCCTGGCCGCGATTCTTTCCACCATTTTGAATGCATTCTCGCAAAACGTTATTTCAATTATTCCAGAACCAGTTAAGCTGACCCGAAGCGAGGGTAAGTTTGTACTTCCCTCGAATATTTCAATTAGTGCTGACCCCGATCCTGGTCTCAAGCAGGCAATTGCGGGCTTAACTGCCCGTCTCACGATTCCAACAGGATGTCATGTTGCTTTGAATAACAGCCATACCCCAACGATCTCTTTGCGGCTGAACAAAAATGCCGTAGCAGACCTCGGCAGCGAAGGCTACCAGCTGCACGTTACACTCAAAAATGTCATCATTTCGGCCAACACACCTGCAGGTGTCTTTTATGGTGTACAAAGTTTTTTACAACTATTGCCTGCAGAAATTACCAGCGACTCCATCATAAAAAATATAGCTTGGGTGGCACCATGTGTCTCAGTTACCGACTATCCGAGGTTTAGTTGGCGGGGCCTCATGCTGGATGTAAGCCGGCATTTTTTCACAAAGGAAGAAGTAAAAAAATACATAGATCAGATGGCGACTTATAAATACAATGTGTTGCATCTTCATTTGAGTGATGACCAGGGCTGGCGGATCGAAATCAAAAGTCTCCCGCAACTGACCCAGGTCGGAGCCTGGCGCGTCAAGCGCACTGGTCTATGGTCTGAATTTTTACCAGCGCTGGCCTTTGAAAAGCCGACGGATGGCGGGTTTTATACCCAGGATGACATGCGCGACATGATCAATTATGCGAAGGACCGGAACATTTCCATTCTTCCTGAAATTGATGTCCCCGCCCACAGCCTCGCCCTGATCGCATCCTTTCCAAATCTTTCGTGCACGCAATTACCCTATAGTGTGAATGCCGGTTTCCGAAGCCCTACTAGGGACGACAATGCACTGTGCATTGGAAACGATTCCAGTTTTGTCGTGCTGGATAAAATTTTTTCCGAGCTCGCAGCACTTTTTCCCTCGGAATATATCCACGTGGGCGGAGATGAAGCTTATAAAGGTTTTTGGGCTGATTGTCCTAAATGTCAAAAACGAATGACAGACGAAAAACTCAAAAATGTTGATGAGCTGCAGAGTTATTTTATAAAAAGAATGGAAACTATGCTCAAAAGCAAAGGAAAAAAACTAATAGGTTGGGACGAAATCCTGGAAGGCGGCCTCGCCCCTGAAGCCACCGTTATGAGCTGGCGTGGAATGAAAGGAGGTGTGGAAGCAGCCAGGATGAACCATCATGTGGTAATGACTCCCTGGGATTACTGTTACCTGGATCTATACCAGGGTGAACCCGGCGTGGAGCCACCCACCTACGGCATGTGCCGGCTCATGGATTCTTATAACTATGATCCGGTGCCGGATAGCGTAGATGAAAAGCTGATCCTTGGCGGCCAGGGTAATCTCTGGACCGAGCGCGTTTCCAATTTCAGGCACCTAGAATATATGATGTGGCCCAGAGGACTTGCCCTGGCAGAAGTATACTGGAGTCCCAAGACGAGTCGCAACTGGAAAAATTTCATTGAAAAAATGGAAGACCATTTTGGAAGGCTGGATGCTGCCGGGATAAAATATGCAAGGAGCGCGTACAATGTTATTTATACCCCTGTCAAAACCAATGACAGTCGGTCCTACAAATTAAAATTATCCACGGAAATAAATGGCCTGGACATTTTTTATACGTTTGACGGAACTAATCCGGATCCTTATTATCCGAAATACAATGGTGAGCCCATCAGTTTTCCTGTCGGAGCAACCCAGATCACTGCAAACACTTTTCGAAATGGAAAAATGGTAGGTAAACAGGTAACGATCAAAAAAGATGATCTGCCAGCCAGGTACAACCAGGGACATCACCAGTATTGAAATGTCATTGCAATGAATTTGAAAAATATAACTTTCATAGCTTTATGTGGTCTCCTGGAATCACTAAAAGAATAATTTTAAGAACAAATACATTCATTTGCTTTCACCTCTGAGAGAGTGCGTCTTCCCTTAAATGTGGCCTTCGGAAGGCAAGGACTAACAACTGAACTCGTATATCCATGGGAGATATTTCTGTCATACCGGATCAATGGAGGCCCTGGCTTAGATGGCTGTTTCGATTTTTCTTTATTTACTTCGTTTTTTACACCTTCCCTTTTCCCCTGGATTCATTTGATTTTACTGCGCCAATAGTCAAACCATACTATGATCTTCTTGATTGGTTCATTCCCCGGATTGGAGAAAAATGGTTTCATACCAAGGCGACGCCGGTTTTTCCCATGTTTGATAAACTGGATGACAGCGGATACGGACTTGCTTTTATTTATTTCAATCTGATACTATCACTGATTGGCACTATTTGCTGGAGTCTCCTGGACCGCAAGAGGAAAAATTATCATTTATTATATCAGTGGCTTAGACTCTATCTCCGATTCTACCTTGCTGCGTTCTTGTTCGGTTATGGGTTTATAAAGATTTTCCCATCTCAATTTCAGGCTCCAACCGCCTCTAGTCTCACGAGCCTCGTGGGAGACCAAACCCCAATGATGCTTGCATGGCATTTCATGGGCTACTCTGTTGTGATGATGCGGATAAACGGGATCGTGGAAGTGTTGGCTGGTCTATTATTGCTATTTCGTCGAACAACCACTATAGGAGCCATTTTATCCAGTGGCGTATTCAGTTTTGTCGTGTTAATGGATTTCTGTTTCAATGTTCCTGTCCGGCTTTTGGCATCACATCTGCTGATTATCTCGCTCTTTCTTATCGTGGATGATGGTCAAAAGCTTGCAAATATATTTTTCCTGAACAAACCCACACAACCTACGAGCTACCCCGTACTGATTAACAATCCGGGCTGGAGAAAAGCGTTTCTGTATCTGCTGGCAATCCTTGGCATATGCCTGCTATTTACAACAATTTTCAAGGCAATTGACAGTGAAAAATCCTTTGGGCTGAAGTCACCCAAAGTTCCTTTATATGGGGTTTATAAGACTATTTATTTTATCAGAAACAAAGACACCGTTGCTCCACTGGCAACAGATAGTCTTCGTTGGAAATTGCTGGTCATTGATGGTAACTCATATAATCAATCGGGAATTATTCAATTCAATTCGGACAAGAGATCGGCTTACACGGTAAAAGCAGACACTGCAACCGGGATCATCAGTATGCAATCACGCGTGGATACAACTGAAAAGTACTCTATTCATTTTGAGATGCAAGATGATCGTCGCCTGCACCTGATGGGAAGATTCAAGCAGGACACTGTTGAAATTTTGATGGACAAATACGAACTCGACAATTACATCCTGCATAAAGAAAAATTCAAGTGGATTTCCGACGTCGAATAACCGATGACGAGCAGCAGGAAAACTGGCCTGGCAGTTGTGACACCTGGCAACACATTGCAAGGGTAATTGTGAGGGGTGATGTTTTTTTTATAAACCGACGCTCGCTCCGATGCGATGGATTGTAAGTTTTATCCGGAGTCTGGCCCGTCGTAATTCTTACGTATTAGCAGATGAATACCGAAATAGCAAAAACCCGGCGTATTTTTAAATCCTGGCTAGCCCCACAGATAATTCTATGTTTAATATCACTTTGATATGTACAAGACATGAAGAACTTGGCGCTTGTAATTCAAATGAATTATATCAAATTATAGCGGCCATACATCCGGAAGTTATCTTTGAAGAAATCCCTCCCTCCTACTTTGATAAATATTATACCCATAAAAGTCACAGTATTTTAGAAACGGAAGCGGTAAATAAATATTTAGAAACCCATAATGTAAGGCATATTCCCGTAGATTCCGAACATCTACCTTTTGAATCATTTCTCCAGGATCATACGAATATGAATTTTCGGATAGAAGGTCTTGCTGACATTCACGGATTTACTTATCGAAAATTAACTGATATATATATTTCGCAAATAACAAAATATGGTTTCAAATATCTCAACAGCGTATACTGTGATAACTATTTTTCTGAATTGGATGATACGATAGTCAATGGTTTGAAAAAATTGAATGACGATAGATTATTTCAAACCTATAAAATATGGGAAGAAATTCACGATAACCGGGAGAATGAAATTATTGGAAATATTTATCATTTTAGCCAAGACCACAGTTACAATAGAGCAATATGTATGGTTGAAGCTGGTCACAGAAAATCAATCATACAAAAAATTCAGGCATACGAAACAGCTCAAAAAATAAAATTAAGCTGGTCATTTTATAACTATGAATATTATCGATAGAATATTAGAAAGAGAAAAGCCAAAACATCCGGAAGATTATTTTATGATCACTATCACAGAATAAAGTAAGCTTTAAAGTTAAAGCTACGAGTTAGCTAAACAAAATAAGTCGCTATGAAAAGGTATACATTTTCTGTGCAACATGAACTTTTTAGGTTAGTGTTTTCAAATTTTTTCGTCAGCTAAAATTAATTGCAGCTGATATGTAATGATGCGCAGGTTCTTTACATGTCGAAACTCGTTATCAAAATAACGGAGCTTGGTCAATTTGAGATCTTGCGTCCGGTGCTAATTCCATTGGCGTTTTAAAATCATTTTCAAACAGTCCAGCGTCAGGAAGGGCTCGTCGGCCCCGGCTTTATAATATTTTTTTGAATAATTTATTGCCCCGGTAAATAAGTACAATGCCCATACGAAGTATAATCATTCCTGATTCCTTCATATTTAGTTTGATACTCTGAAAAATGTCGCGCGCGGGCGGGTGCCTTCGATTTGGAACCACCCCGCACCATACCCCCTATTCTCCGCCAAACAATGGCATTAATGTATACCAGGATAGCGCTGGAAAAAACACGATCGGAACCGCCAGGCCAGGAAACAACTCGGGCGATTTTATATCCAAAGGCAGTGAGATCGAAATAGGAAGCATCACAAGTGCAAATGAAACGGCGGACAAGATCAAGTTATAAATAATCTCTGCGCGGTTTTTTAAGAATTTAAAACATAAATAGTTTATGCCAGCCGCCACCATGCAAAAAATAAGGCAGAAGCTAAAGAGGTTTTTAAAACTCGCTACTCTTGAAAAGTCAATCTCAGTGGCAAAAAAATAAATCCGCCTGTAAACAAGTGCTGCTGCAATTGCAAGGGCTGAGGCCGCCAAAGCGTGCAAGAAAATTTTTCTGAACATGCCTTCTACTTTGTTACCGGCACTTCAATATCAACCTTGAAAGTACTTCCTCCATGATTGGGTTCCTCTTTATTTATATTGTAGTCCAGCCGGTTGACTGAAAAAGTTCCTTTGAAAGTATTGTTCTCAAAAGTAAATGGTATTACTATTTCCTTTTGGACGCCGTGCATCGTAAGGGTTCCTTTGGCCTCATACCCCGTGGCAGTTTTGCTTATTGCTGAAGAAGTAAACTGTATGGTCGGATATTTGGCAGCATCAAACCATTTTTCGCTCTTGGCATGTGTATTTTTCATGCCGTTTCCTGTATTAATGGTAGCAACGTCGATGGTTGCATCAAATTTCGAAGTGCCCAGGTCACTCGGATCAAAATTTATGGAAGCTTTTAACCCGCTAAATGTGCCGGAGGGATCCCCTCCATCAAATTTTATCGAATAATTATCCCCGACTTTCCATTCCTGCGAAAACATAACAAACGAAGATGCCATCACTAACAGGATAGCTAATGCGGGAAATATTGCTTTTTTCATTTCTAAATAATTTTAATTAGGTTGTGAAAGTACCAAACCGGTCAAAACCGCTTTTCAAATTGCGACCAAACAAAGGTTTTCTGAGACCAAACCGGAGGCGCAACTAATGAAATGTTGTTCTGGAATGCCGTTACTGTTGGGTGTGAAATCTCGTCTATATCTAGGAACCCACCCGTTCGCCATGCCACAGGAAAAGAAACTAACCAGACCGCTCACCATACTTATGCTTCTGGGCATCTTCTTCGCGTTATACGGGATAGCTGTTCTTACCCGACCTCACCCGGCACTAAGAGCTGTCGTTTGGATCGCTGTGCTTGTGGTCGGTTCTTTCTTTGCCCCTCGAAAAAAATAAACCACCACCGATCTCTGAGGTATCAGCAAACTGATTCTCTCAGAATTGTGAGCGCTAAAGGATCGTCTGTCTTTACATTTATACAAAATCCAGGCTTTGAGCCATGAATAATAATGGCCATTAAAAGATCTCTGTAGTATATATCTGTCTTATTAGTTTACTGTTTTGAATCAACCATTTTACACTAAGTTCGTCTACACTAGTTATTTTAAGTGATGGTGAGTGGATATAGCCCAGGGAATTTTTAAAGGGTATTTCGGTATCTATCTCCCTCTGATTTTGCAATCGATCTTCCTTTTCATTATAAAGCCAGACATTGCCGACTATTTCTTTTCAGTATCATTTCACTTTCAATAATACTGTACTCATCTATTTCATCGCAAAAAAATTGTTCATACATATAATGAGTTCTTTAAAGGGATACCCTTAGACGAAAAGTAGAACTTTGAAACTTAGCAAAATTCATTTAAATTTATTCGACTTCAGTCCCCAAGCTCACACCAATACCCATACGAAGTATAACCATTTTTAATTCCTACTTATTTTAGACTGACACCTTGAAAAATGCCGCGCGGGCGGGAGCCATCGACTTGAACAGCACCCTGAATTCCCATCCCCTATTTCCTAACTAAACACCCGAATATGGAAAAAGACAAACCAGTTAAAATAGCCATGGTGGACGACCATGTCCTGATTCGCGATGCACTGGCATCCATCATCAACGAATCTGGTGGCTACCAAGTTACCCTTCTCGCAAAGACCGGGCGGGAGTTCATCGAAAAATTGAAGGGTGACGATTTGCCGGACCTGGTTATCCTTGATCTCAACATGCCGGAAATGGACGGCTTTGAGACGGCTAGGTGGCTATACGAACATCATCCGGAAATCTATATTTTAGTTCTTACCATGTATGACACGGAGCTGGTCCTGCTCCGGATGATCCGCTATGGCACCCGGGGTTTCTTAAAAAAAGATATTCATCCCGCGGAACTGAAAAATGCGATAGACATGACTGTGAGAACCGGCTATTTTTATTCCGATCAACTGACCGGCCGGCTGATGAGCATGCTGAAAAGCGGCGATGCCGAGCATTTCTCCCTCAACAACACCATTCTTTCCGACAATGAAATGAATTTTCTGCGCCTCGCATCAACCGAAATGACGTATAAGGAAATATCGAAAATGAATACCAGTGCCCGAAATGTCGACAACTGGCGGGACGCACTTTTTACCAAGCTGCATGTCAAAAGCCGCGTGGGACTGGTGCTCTATGCGATTAAGAATGGGGTGATCGGACCAGGGTGGTGAGAAAGGGATTTTTAACTGTCACGAAATGAAAACTGTTCATTGTCCCGACAACCTGAATCAGTCTTTTTTATTGCCGAATACTTATTTCCGTTAAAAGTGATGTTGCCGATCCAGATATGCTCAAATCCTCCGGGTTTAGGTGTGGCGAACCGGAACTTTAGCGCAAAATGTTTGTAATTCTTTTTAGCACTTAAGCGCTTTATTAAATTCCCCGATAGTTTGCCTACTTGATCCCCTGGCATCCATTATATAACGGTACAGGTTTGCCACCACAAGCAAGGATAATACCGAGACAAATAATAAATATACCCATGTGGCAGATGAGTCGGGCGGAAGGGAAGAACCAATAAGTCGAAGGACATAAACCTGAATAAAGAAGGCGCTGACGAGCAGTAATGAGGCCACCATCAGTGTTCGTTTCCTTTTAGTCAGTAAACCCCTGTTCAGCAACAATGGAAGTAATAGCACAATGCCATAGGCGATCATCCCCGGAATATTTCCTTGCTTCAGAAGCATTTTATTATGTACAGCCTGATTAAATGTTAGGAGGATCAAATGGATGATGTGGTTGGTGACAAAAAAATATAACAGCCACTCAAATATTTTTCTTTTGTTCTCATTGTTGCTTATGGTTAAAAGCCCAAAGATGGCCATGTAAAATAATACACTCGCAAAGACTACAAAAGAGACTCTTGCCGAATAGCGCGCGGCATATTGCCAGAACATGACCCTGTCGCTTGCCATAATTGCCGCTATGCCCAGTACAATTAGCTCGGTTACCAGGGCCGCAAGCGCTGCATTTATTTTTGTAAATCGGCGTGTCATCTTTGGTTGTTATACGCTAAATTATAAAGCTTCATGACAACTTAGTCAACAAATTCCGCTTCAATATTAGTCACACATGTGTTGTTGACAATTTTTGCCGTCAAATGTTATCATTTTTCTTTTGCTTTCAATATCTATCCCTTTAACGAAATTATTGTTACAAACAGAGACTTCACCTATTAACCAACAGTCCCAAAAACCCATGAAAGGAATCCAGAGCAGTCTTGCATTTTTTGGGCAGAGGCCTTTTTTGATCAACCGGGGATGGACTTATTTCAATTTGTCGGTTGTTTATTAAGGTTATATTCGTATCTTATGGGGAGGAATGTAGTAATTGGGGCAACGTCCTCATTTTTGCCCGCCGAAGATCCGGATTATGCGACGATATACCTTTAAGTGAACCGGAAAACCAAAAAAGTTTTAGTAGAAATCGCAAATCAAGAAACCGTCTTTAGTAAATATTGCCTATGGCCGGAAGACATTTGCTTTTTTTGGGAATCTCGATCTTGCGTTGATTCGAAATTTATGAATTTAATTAGTTTCTACGTGAATTCAGGAAGGCAACCCTGAAACCCAATTTTAAATCTGACTTTTCGTGTAATACTTTAGCACAACGCATTTAACGTTGATGTGTAGCCTCTGACACAATGCGCATTTTGGAAGGCTGATCCGTTGCTAAGGAAAAGCGGATGCGAGAGACTTTCAAAGTAAAGTTTTATTTCTGCTAAATGAGGTGTGCTAAATCGGGAACCATTTTACACATCGGCAAAATGACAAAATCATTGTAAAAATGATCAAATATCGATTTGCAACAAGGGAAGATAACCAACAACTCATTGAACTCACAGCATCTACCGGTATGACGGGAGAAACGTCCTTGCGAATCGACCGTAATCCCGACTTTTTTAAGCTGCTGAATAAACGAGGTGAAAGCAAAGTCCTTATTGCGCTGGACGAAAATAAGATCATTGGCTGCCTTTGTGTTTCGCTTCAACAAGTATACTTGGCGGGACAAATTGTTCGGCTACACTATATTGGTGACTTTAAGGTTGCCTCCTCCCACAGGAATAAGGGTATAGGATTGCAGTTATGTAATGAACTTGCAAATGAAATTGTTCCACAAGGAGCTGACCTGGCCTTCCTGAATGTTGCAAAAGGAAACAGCAAACCATTTACTTTCTTCAAAAACAGACCAAATATTCCAGACTTTGATAATATCGGAGTTTTTAAAATTCATCAGTTTATTGGAAGAAGAAGAAGAATGCCTGTGTCCAAATTTGAGATTAAAAAGGAGAACGTTACTGAAGAGTTGATTACTTTTCTAAACAGTCATTATCGAAATTATGAGCTTGGACCAGTAATTACCCATAAGAACCTCGAAGCGACCGAAATTTTTACCGTACGCGACAAGGACCATATCATAGCCGCTATCTGTTTATCAGATACGATGAATATAAAACAAAATGTGGTACTGAAGCTTTCCCTTAAGTTCAAAATGCTACTGAAGCTTTTGAATTCCTTTAGCGGCTTATTTGGGTATTCAAAAATGCCAATCCTTAATGAGCCAGTACGCATGCTTTATATAAAATATTTTGCCGTTGATCCGACCAAAAAGAAACTGATAAAGACGTTGATTAACCTGACAAGAAATATTGTTTATAAGAAATCATATTCATTTGTTTCAATCGGCTTGCATGAAAAAGATCCATTACATAAGTCCTTTAACGGGATGTTCAAAATAACTTTTAATTCGGTCGGAATGTTGATAAGTATAAAAGACAACAGGTTCTTAATCGAGAGTGTGATGAAGGGAATCCCTTTTGAAGATTATTCGCTGGTATAAGAAATTCAATTTCACTAAACCTTAAATATAATAACATGGAATCAGTAATTATTCAATCACTCAAAAAAGGAGAACTCACCATGGAAGAATTCAATGTCATCTCAGATATTTTCTCCCAAGCAATTACAGGTGAGCTGATAGGCATGTCAAATTTTGCCTCTCTCGCTGAAACAATTGATGACCCGCATGAAAAAATGGAGGCGGTGGAACATGCCAATAGTGAAAGAATGCATGCAGAAGGATTTCTTGCATACGCCAGGAAAAAGAACCTGAAAATAAACGTAAATATGAATGGAGAATATTGGGGAAATGTGCGAAAACAATTTCTAAAGTATGCGCATAATAGAGATTTTACTGCCTGCTTAATCATACAGGAGGTGATGCTTGAATCTTTTGCCATATCAATGTATAATGACGTGGGACATGCTTTAGGTGGTGAGGCAGGTGATCTTTTCATCAGTATCGGCAATGAAGAAAAAGAACACCTCGAACATTCTTCCGATTTACTGTGTGCGGAATTAAAAAAAGATCCGGCTGCATTTGAAAGCAAATTCGAAGAAATACATTTTAATTGTATGAGCATTCTGGCAGAGTTCAGCGCGACTACTGATCTGCGGGGTCATTGCGGTGTATGTAACGGCGATTGCATGAAAGGTTCTCTTCACCATGTGGGACTTGACATTGTGACCTTGCGTGGCAATGCGATGGCGATATACGAAGAAGCATTGGACAATATTGGGATTTCAGGCGAAAAATCAATTATATGGATGGCACGACTCCCAGCATAGATTTCGCTGCAATAGGCCACCAGGATAGCTGGCAAAATATTTCGGCCTTTGTAAATAGTATCCGCAATACCGGCCAGGGGAAGCTTTCATGTGAAAAAATTAAGGACATATTTGGTTTTATATCGCCAAAGGAAATTTTCAGGATAAAGGCCAGGTCGAAAACAGGCACGGAAATAAATGGTGTCTATATCGAAACCTTTATCGATCCGGATAAACTTCATTCTCAATTTGTAAGAGCGAATATTAACAAAGTGCTGGCTGCCGCGTCCCGTGCAAAAAGGCTGGGCTCTAAGATGGTTACTCTTGGAGGATTCACGTCAATTGTTCTCGAGGGCGAGCTGGAATCTCTCTCTACAAGAGAAACAAAATTTACAACAGGTAATACGCTTACTGCGGCATTTATCGTGAAAGGAATAGAAAAAGCTGCTGAGCGTTTGGGAATAAGCCTTCATCAATCCGATATTTTAATTATTGGCGCGACGGGAGATATTGGTATGGCGTGTGCAAACTATATGAAAAGCAGAGCAAACAAGTTGCTTTTGTGTGCAAGAAATTATCAGCGGCTTGAAAAAATGGCGGGGCAACTGGTAAAAGAGAAAATTAAGATTGATTTTTCTGTCCGCCTCGAGGATCTTTTGCCTCAAGCGAAAATAATCATTGCTGTTGCCAGCTCAATGGATATAAAACTGAACCATTGTAATAAGAATGTTTTGATTTGTGACGCCGGTTATCCGAAAAACCTGGAAAATAACATCATATACAAAAAGGACGTCCATTTATTTCACGGCGGCATGGGTCAGGTCAGCGGTGGATATGATTTTAGTCCGGATTATTCGAGGTCCATTTATCATTATGAAGCGCCACATCTTGTGCACGGCTGCATATTGGAGGCCATGGTGCTTGCATTTGAAAAAAGATTTGAAAGTTTTTCCTCGTCAAAGGGAAATATTACAACTGATAAAATGGAAGAAATCTACCGTTTAAGCATGAAACATGGAATTGGCCTTGCGCCATTATACAATTCTAAAGGATTGTGGTAAGAAGGTAATTACGTAGCTAAAAAACGATATACATGGAACAACAGAAGGAACAGGTACCCATATTCAAATTAGTTTTTACTCATAATTGGGAGGACCCGGAATCTGACCTGTCCGCTTTGAGAATTAAAAGTGGTGATAGGATATTTTCCATTACCTCAGGGGGATGTAACGTATTAGGCTTCCTTTTGTTTGATCCTGCGACTATATATAGCGTGGACATAAACCCCGCACAGTCCCGTCTGTTGGAATTAAAAATAGCTGCCATCAGAGCCCTAGAATTCGAAGAGTTCATCGCTTTTTCCGGAATAATCGATCATGGAAACAGAATGGAGCTCTTTAATAAAATAAAGCCCTTCCTAAATAGTGACATGCAGGATTTCTGGTCCATTCATCATAAAATAATCAAAGAAGGGTTTTTTATGAATGGAAAATATGAGCGGTTTATCCGTGTTGCTGGCAAATTCATAAGCCTCCTGCAGGGAAAAAACAGAGTTCGGAAACTGTTTGCAGAAAAATCAACGCAGGAACAGAATGCCTTTTTCGACGAGGTCTGGGATACAAAACGTTTTCATTACATATTCAAAATCATATTTAATAAACGCATGCTTGCCAGGCGTGGCTTGGTGGCAGATTATTTTCATTTCGATGATGGGAGCAGATCCTTTGCTGAGAGTTTTTATAACCGCTCAAAGAAGGCTTTTCGGGATTTACCCGTCAAAGACAATTACTTTCTGTCTTTATATCTTTTAGGAAGGTACAGAAATGAAAACGAAGTGCCCGCCTATTTCAAAAAGGAAAATTATCCTGTTATCAAAGCAAGATTAGATCGGGTCAAAATTTTTACTGCTGAAGCTCAAAGCTGGCTGGATGAAATGCCAGACGAAACTATTGACTGTTTTGCGTTGTCCAATATTTGTGAACTCATGAGTGAAAAAGAAACGCACCGCCTCTTTAATTCAGTATGCAGAACCGGCAGGAAAAACGCGCGCATTATTTTTCGGAACCTGATGATACCGCGTGAAGTTCCAGATGAATTGAAAAGCGTAATAGTAAAAGATGAAATTCTTAGCAGGCATATTCAGTTTAATGACCGCTCTTTTGTGTATGGAAAGGTTGCCGCTTATTCCTTGAATAAATAATAAACAGGATTATTATGAACCCAAATCACTATAAGATTCCTGACAGAATAAATCTAACAGTAACTTTTATTTGCAGCATACTTTACTGCGTACTCCTCTGGCTAGCCTCGCATGTGAATCATTATGGATGGGTTCTCTTATGTGGTTTTCTTTTTGCTGTCAACATGGTGCCCGTTTATTCGCTAATCCATGAAGCAGAACACGGAATTCTGCACTCCAACAAAAAGCTGAATAATATTATGGGCAGGTGGCTTTCCACTCTTTTCATAGCCCCGTTTACATTTTTCAAACATTGCCACTTAAAGCACCATAAAAAGAATCGAACGGATGAGGAAATGTGGGACCTATATTACGAACACAAGGAAAGGGGCAGGAAATATGGCACACTGTATGGAATGATGATAGGCCTTGGATACTTTTCGATGTGGCTTGCCGTATTGTTATATGCGATTGCACCCCGGTTAATCTATACGCAGTTTTTCTACGCTCAAAAGGAAATAGGCGGATTTATAAAAGGTAGTGACAGGAAAGACAAGGTCACTCACTCACACTGGGAAAGTATTGCAGTGATCATCTTCCAGGTGTTGCTATATTATATGCTTGATTTTACATGGACAGCGTGGCTTACGCTGTTTGTGATGCATGGTTTTTTATGGTCATCCCAGAATTATGTGAACCATGCGTTCAGCCCAAGGGATATTATTAATGGCGCGCACAATCTAAAAATTCCTTATTGGCTAAAATGGGTGTACCTGAATTTTAACTTGCATCTCGCGCATCACCAAAACCCGAAAATTCCCTGGATACACCTGCCTGATTATGTTTCTGAGGGGAGTGGCAGAATAACTTTTTTAAGGAATTACCTACGTTTATGGAGAGGTCCCCGGCTTACCCATGAGCCTTCTCCAGAAAATGAATTACAATCGGAAACGGCAGAAATATGAAATACAAATCCCTATTATTAAGCCTTACCTGGGTGATCCTATATACTTCTGATAAGAACGAAGATTGGATCTTAAAAAAAGATAAGGATGGAATCAAGGTCTTTACCAGAAAAACTTCAAATTTCAAATTCGACGAATTAAAGGTAGAGTGTGATATGGAAGGGAGACTTTCGGCATTTGCAGCTGTATTATTAGATATAAATAACCATCCCAAATGGGCGTATAAAACTATAAAAAGTCAGGTGATTAAATCCTCCGACAGTACTGACATCTTCTTTTATACGGAAATTGAATGCCCCTGGCCATTCGAAAATCGAGACGTGGTAGTACACATGAACCTGATGCAGAATATTGAGAATAAAACGATGACAATTATTGCACAAAGCGAAAATGGCTATTTGCCCGAAAAGGAAAATATTGTCAGAATGAAGTACTCGAAGGTAACATGGATGGTTACACCTATTGATAACGGTCATCTGAAAATATTCTATAAAGTCCAGATCGATCCGGGAGGAAATGTACCCGCATGGCTTTTGAACGCTTTCGCAAGCAAAGGGCCCTTTGAATCTTTTATGCAACTAAGAAAGGAAATTAAAATGCCCCAATACGGAAGCGCAAAATTCTCATTCCTCAAAGATTAACTTTCAGGTGGATTAAATTTATGAAGAGCGAAAAGAAGAACCATAAGGTGACAAAAGGCAATCTAAAAAAAATACCTGATGCAGGGTCTGCTTTGTCTTACAGGCGGGTGACGGCACTGCTTAATGAACCCATCAATTACCTTTCTAACCTGAGAAATATTCATGGTGGAATTTTTCAGTTAAGAATTTTGCATAGGAAATTCATTGTGATTGAAGAACCCGAATATTTTAAGGAGGTTCTTCAGGAGCAGTATAAAATTTTCTATAAATATGATCTCTCCGGTTTGCTCACTAAATTTCTCGGTGATGGATTGATTACAAACAATGGTCCGGTTTGGTTAAAGCAAAGAAGAATTATTCAGCCGGCTTTCGGCAAGCATCACGCATCGGGAACTACAGACATTATTAATAATGAATTGGATAAAATGATATGGAAGTTAAAA
>PSRA01000158.1 GCA_003175695.1 Bacteroidota bacterium
CTATTTAAGATGCCAGTAAAAATCAGACTCCAAAGACATGGGTCTAAAAAAAGACCATTCTACTTTATTGTAGTCGCCGACATCAGAGCCCCGAGAGACGGCAAATTCATCCAAAAGATCGGCACGTACAATCCCCTGACAGTTCCTGCTTCAATTCAATTAGATCGCCAAAAAGCATTGGATTGGCTGCATAAAGGTGCACAACCCACCGATACGGTGCGCCGCATCCTTTCCTTCAAAGGCGTCCTGTACCTGAAGCATCTGTTGAGAGGAGTTAAACTGGGCCTCTTTGATGAAGCAGCTGCCATGGAAAAATTCCAGAAATGGCATGGCGAGCATGAAGCACATCTCAAGAAGCGCCAGGAAGAAAACAGGAAACAAAAGCATGGCGCAAGAAGAGGACAACCGCCGGTCAGAAGGGTAGAAAGGAAAGCTGAGAACGGATCAGGAAATTAATTTCATTCTGTGATCGATATAATCCCGGCGAATTAGTTTGCCGGGATTTTTTATTCTATTCTTCGCATATATGACAACGCAATATCGCAACATAGGCAAAATTGTTTCCGTTTTTGGACTCAAAGGTGAATTGATCATTCACCATCACCTGGGAAAAAAAACTTCTCTAAAGGATCTTGAAGTGATTTTTCTTGAAGAAAAAAAAGATGAATTCCTTCCTTATTTTCTCGAGTCAACGAAAATTAAAAACGAGAATGAAGTCTTCGTAAAACTGGAAGGATTGAATACCAAAGAGGATGGCCATAAATTCATTCAAAAAGAAGTGTGGCTGGCAGAAAAAGATTTTTTGCGATATGCAGGAAAGTCAGCGCCCATCTCCCTTGTTGGATATCATGTTATTCATGATGGCCATGACCTCGGAGAAATTCTTGAAGTGATAGAACAGGCTCACCAGGTTCTTTGCAGGATTGAAATAAAGAAAAAAGAAGTATTGATACCTGTGAATGAAGACACGCTGGTAAAAACAGACTCTAAGAATAAGAAGCTGCATTTGTCGTTGCCCGACGGCTTGCTGGATGTTTATTTGTAAGATAGCTGCACCTGGAAATTAAGTTGTTTCAAATCTGCCAAATCGGTAAAATCTCCTTTTAGGGCGATGCATTCCGGTAGTCATCATCCTGCTGATCAGTCTTTTTCCAGCGCCTAGACACATAGGAACACAGGTACAGATAGAAGTTTTCTGATCGACCTGTAGCTGTTTCATATGTGTACTACGAGGAGGAAAAAGCTACATCCATCGGGGTTAGAAGGGAGCGCTCATGCTCTGATATAACGAATGAATTCGAGATAATGTATTTGTGCTCAAATGAAAAGCATGACCGGGTGTCTTTACGTGTAACTATCTTTATCTTTAAAGAATGCTCCTTCGCTCCACGATACAACTCCTTCGTTTTCATTTTTCGCTTTTCCTAATGCCGGTTTATTGGTTTGCACTCAGCCAGGTCAAAAATAAAAATTGGTGGCATGCGCTGCTCATTTTTATTATCCTGCATTTGCTGGTTTATCCTGCGAGCAATGGTTACAACAGTTACATGGACAAAGATGAAAGCAGTATTGGCGGATTGAAAAAACCATTGCAGCCAACCAGACAATTATTCTACGTAACGGTGGCATTTGACCTGGTTGCACTTGCTCTCAGTAGTTTAATTAATGTCTATTTTTTAATCGGCATCGCTGCATATATCCTGGCTTCCCGGGCCTATAGTTACCGTGGAATCAGGTTGAAAAAATACCCAATCGCAGGTTACCTAACCGTTATTATCTTCCAGGGAGCGGTTACCTTCTTTCTTGTTTATCATGGTAGTCAGATGGATCATACAATTAAGGCTCCCTGGTCTGCGATGCTTGCTAGTAGTTTGTTGATTGGAGGATTCTATCCCCTTACGCAAGTATATCAGTTTGAAGCAGATTTACGCGACGGTGTGAAAACTATCAGTTGGCTCCTGGGATATAGAGGCACATTCATATTTACGGCCGTCCTATATAGTATCGCTTTGCTGGTCCTTTTAATCTATTTTTCAGGACGGGGAGAAATGAAAGAGTTTATGGCGTTGGCAACCTGTATGATACCTATTCTCGTATATTTTTTTATTTGGGCGTCGAAAGTCTGGAAAGACACAAGACAAGCTAATTTTGAGAACACAATGAAGATGAATTTGCTCGCCTCGTTATGTACGAATATTGGCTTTATTGTTGTACTTCTGATGAATATTGAATAGCCAATCCCTGCTGGTTTGATCGCATAATCAGAGAAACTTGAGTAAGATAATATCCATAGGAACTGCAGTTCCTGCATTCAGGCATGCCCAAGAAGATATTCTTGCATTCATGTCACGTATATACGCTTTCACGGAGGCAGATAAGCGAAAACTGAGGTACTTGTACCATCATAGCGGGATTGAAACGCGGTATTCGGTAATATCAGATTATAGCAAGCCTAGGGGGGATTGGAAATTCTATCCACATGCTGAAAACCTGGAGCCTTTCCCATCTCTCGAGCAGCGCATGCTTTGGTATAATAAATATGCTGCACCCCTGTCGATTGATGCCGTCCGTCGCTGTCTGGGCAATAAAACAAATCCATCTGCGATCACGCATTTGATTTCCGTTAGTTGCACTGGAATGAGTGCTCCGGGCCTTGATCTGCAAGTAATGGAATTGATGGATCTGCCGAAGACCATTTTTCGTACATCCATCAACTTTATGGGTTGTTACGCTGCCATACACGCGCTAAAACTTGCTGACGTGATCTGTTACAAGGATAAACAGGCAAAGGTGCTGATCGTCTGCACAGAGTTGAGCACATTGCACTTTCAAAAGGATGCAACAATGAACAATATTGCTTCCAGCCTTCTGTTTTCCGATGGATCAGCGGCCATGCTGGTTACTGCCGATGAAAATGCGGGCAAAGGAGTTTATATAAACGATTTTTACTCTGAAATCTTGCCAAAAGGTAAGAATGATATGGTCTGGGAATTATCCTCTACAGGATTTTCCATGACGCTGAGTAATTATATTCCCGACCTGATAGAAGAAGATTTTGAAGAGTTAGTCACAAATGCCCTACAGAAATCCGGTTTGGTGCAGGATCAGATTGACTATTGGTGTATCCATCCTGGAGGAAAGAGAATATTGGAAGCTATTCATAAGAGCCTTCATTTCGACAATGGCCACCTGGAAGAAAGCTTTGAGATTTTGAAACATTTCGGCAATATGTCTTCTCCAACGATCATGTTTGTACTGGAAAAGATTTTGAACCGGATTCATCATGACAAGAAGAGCCGTATATTCGGAGCTGCATTTGGCCCTGGTTTGACGATGGAGACTTTCATTGCTTCAACATGAGTGCGCTTACCCATTCCCCTGCTTATTCTCTTTACATTTAACATACCTTGTTTCATGGACTTTTCGACAAGATCGAACCAACTGGAACTTTTGGACCGGGATGATATCCCCTTCGATGCAATCAGGCAGAATATGCATGAGTTGGATATCATAAATACATATCTGGGAGGCCATCGAATTACGATTGGCGGATTAGGCCGCCTTATTGGCACTGAAAAGTGCATCTCAGTATGTGAAATTGGGTGTGGTGGCGGAGATAACCTCATGGCCATTCAAAAGTTCTGTGTGAAAAAGAATATTCATGTTGAATCCATGGGCATTGACATAAACCCGCAATGCATTGCAGTAGCGAAAGCCCGGGAATGGAACAGTCCACCTGCATTTGTTGTTTCAGACTATCGGGCAGTCGTATTCGAAAAAAAGAAGCCTGATATTGTGTTTTCTTCTCTTTTTTGTCATCATTTTAAAGACGAAGAACTAATTACTATGCTTCAGTGGATGCGATCAAACACACGCGTGGGATTTTTTATCAATGACCTGCATCGTCACTACCTGGCTTACCACTCAATCAAGTTATTAGTATCACTTTTTTCAAAATCTTATCTCGTGAAGAATGACGCGCCTTTATCAGTATTGAGGGGATTTACAAAAAAAGAATGGATACGATTGTTAGTAGATGCGGGAATAAGTGATTTCAAGATTGAATGGAAATGGGCTTTTCGTTGGTTGATTACTTTTCGCAATCAACCACAGACCGGAATTGAATGATAAAAGGAAGCTGATTCTACTACTTTTAGATTTGTCCATATGGTCGTGAGTGCAACCCGGGGAGGAAATATTACTTATGATGTGGCCATCATTGGCGGTGGCCTGGCAGGTCTTTGCCTGTCAATTCAATTGTCCCGCGCAGGCTACCAGGTTGCATTATATGAAAAAGAAAAATATCCATTCCATAAAGTTTGTGGCGAATACATCAGCCTGGAAAGCTGGAATTTTTTGCAGGAAATCGGCATTCCATTAAGCGACTGGAATCTCCCTGCCATTAAAAAACTTTTACTGACTGCTCCGGATGGAAATAGTATTGAACATGAGCTACCCTTGGGAGGATTTGGAATCAGCCGGTATAAATTAGATGGAGCGCTGGCGGACATTGCTGTTTCGTCCGGTGTCCATTTGTTCCAAAACACCAAAATAAATGAGGTCGTTTTTGAAAATAAATTTTTTATGCTGCAATCTTCATTAGGAGAAGGTTCAAAAGCAAAGGTAGTTTGCGGATGTTTTGGAAAAAGAAGTAACCTCGATGTTAAATGGAAAAGAAAATTTGCGCGTCAAAAAAATGACAAACTGAATAATTATATCGCTGTCAAATATCATGTTGAGATAGATTTTCCTGATGACCTGATCGCTTTGCACAATTTTAAAAATGGATACTGCGGGATATCCAGGATTGAAGAGGGTAAATCTTGTCTTTGTTATTTGACAACTGCAAAAAATCTGGAGCTTAACGCTAATTCCATTGCTTTCATGGAAGACAATATTTTGAAAAAGAATCCATTTCTGCGAGACATTTTTTCAAGGAGCCGCTTTTTGTTAGCACAACCTGTCACTATATCACAGATCAGCTTCTCCGCCAAGAACCAGGTGCAGGATCATATTCTGATGGTTGGCGATGCAGCGGGCATGATCACTCCACTTTGTGGAAATGGTATGAGCATGGCCATGCATGCCAGTAAAATTGCTTATGAATGCATTTTGCTATTTCTGCAGGACAAGATAGAGCGCCATGAAATGGAACAAGATTACGTTGATCGTTGGAACCGCCAGTTCAACCGACGACTTCGTGCAGGGCGTCTAATTCAAAGATTCTTTGGAAGTGAATTGTTAACGAATATCCTGATTCGTTCGGTGAGGCCCTTTCCCGGCTTTGTTTCGTGGCTTATTAGTAAGACGCATGGCGAGCCGTTCTGATAATTGTGTTTCACGCAAAGAACAGCAATCCAGTTGTGAGCCAGAAGTTAATTAAATTGATTTTTAAATCGAGTTTGTCCGACTCCTGACTCAGGACTAGACTTGCGTCCTCGCGTCAAACAATAACATTTTCTATTTTCAGTTGTTACTTTACTATGGACCCTATTCAAAAAAAGACATTGGTGCTGGGTGCATCGGATAACCCATCCCGTTACAGTTACCTTGCTATAAATCGCCTTCGCGAACACAAACATCCTGTGGAGGCGATTGGCAGCAGGGAGCAGAAAGTTTTTGATGTGGAAGTAGGTACAGAGAAGAAGGCATTTGATCAGGTAGACACGGTATCAGTATATTTGAATCCATTACATCAAAAGGAATACTACGACTACATACTTTCTCTCCATCCTAAACGGGTGATTTTCAATCCAGGTGCCGAGAACGAAGAGTTTGAAAGTCTGTTGCGCGAAAAGGGCATTCAGCCAATGGAAGCATGCACCCTTGTACTGCTTGGAACCGGCCAGTTTTGATGCAATATTGCCCCCTGTTTACCCGTTTTGATATATTAGGTCTTGATTGTTTGAGAAAACATCAGTTCGCTTAAACAATTATAAACCAGTATCCAATGAATTACAGGCTCATCCTGGTATGCATCCTAGCCTTAACAGTCGCTAGTACCAGTGCACAAATAAATAGTTCCGGCGCTTTCGATGCCAGGCCTGTACATCTGTTTAATCAATTTCCCTCAATCACCAACTGTAAAATATCCGAACTGGAAAAGGTCTTTTCAGCAAATGAAAACGAAATTTTATTGCGTTTCATGGAAAACCATCCATGGAAGGCAAAGATTATATCGCGCATAAGACAAAATCAGGCTGCTGAAACAGTCAATTTATCCATGGTTGAGTTTCCGAAGACAATTCTCAGCATCTCGAGAGTAAAAGGAGAAAATGGAATTCAATACCGTGGATTAATGTGGAGTGACATCAGTGAAGATGCTTTTGTTTTTAGCCAATTGAACAATCAATACTTATTAATCAAAACAGAAAAGCGATTAGTTATAGCAGAATAAAACAGGCCCGTTAGAACCCTTACCCAAATTCCGATTCGTACCCATGAAAATTCTTTCCACCAGAGGATTTCCCCCTTCCCAACTATTCTTATATCGATACATGATTTCGTTTATCGTCATGTTCATGTTCTGGGAATGTCTTCCTGCACAGATTCCCGCATTGAATAGTTGGCCGAAAGCTAAGGCAGCAATATTTCTTGATTTTGATGGACAGATTGTCGAAGGTACGGCCTGGAATCATGGAGTTAGAATAAATGCCCAGCCGTCCCATTTATCCAATGATGATATCCGGAACATATTTAGGCGGGTTGCTGATGACTTCCGGCCTTTCAATGTAAACATAACAACCAGTCAGGAAGTTTATAACCTGGCACCCATTGACAAAAGGATTCGGATAATTATTACTCCTACACATTCATGGTATGGGAATGCGCCTGGCTCCTCGTTCATAGGTTCATTTCATTGGGGTGATGATACGCCAGCCTGGGTTTTCATAGATATGCTCGGCAATGACGTAAAAAAAATTGCCGCAGTTGCATCGCACGAGATCGGCCATAGTTTAGGATTGCAACACCAAAGTGTCTACGATGAAAATGGATCAAAATTGAGTGAATTCAATGGTGGCAGCTTGAACAGGTTGACTGGTTGGGCTCCTATCATGGGCGCGAATTTATATTCAGCATGTACTGCGTGGATTACCGGTCATTCAGGTATTAATCGGGATTCGCTACAAAGTGATGTGACATTGATTGCAGGAGCTTGGAATGGATTTGGATTTAGGTCGGATGATTACGCTGATGATCTGTTGAAAGCAGAGAGGATCCCACTTGATGATGAACATTTTTCTTTTAAAGGAATCATAAATGAGGCCAGTGACGCAGATGTGTTCAGCCTGGATTTACCGGTGCGCGCAGAATTGGTGATGCAGGGGATTAATTTTGAATTAGGTGAAAATAAAATGCAGCCTGATGATATCGTGGTGGATATTTTGGGAGAACGCGCAGACACCGTCGGGACCTATCATCTTTCCAGGTTAATTAGCGGAAGAATTGATTTGATTCTCCAGCGCGGTACTTATTATTTTGTCATTCGTAGCGGCGGTGATAAAAAGAAAAAGTTAGCTTCAATGTCTTATTATGCTTTGAGCGGGTCTGTTGTGCCAGAAGAAAACTTGAAGCAACTTACTTTCCAGAACAATACCAAAGACCAATTAATTCAGATTAAGATGCCTAAAAATGAAGAGTAATTTGGGCCAGTTTTAACAGAAAATACGCTGAAACTCCCTTCCGAAACTGACAGTTAATAAAACATTAACCTATATGCGATTTTGCATATATTAGGTTTTTTGGTAAATTCGACAAACCTAT
>PSRA01000259.1 GCA_003175695.1 Bacteroidota bacterium
GGTGGTTGCGAATTAGCAATGGCTTGTCATTTTCGCGTCTGCAGCCCAAACGCCCAGTTTGGTCAGCCCGAAGTCAATCTTGGCCTGATACCCGGCTACGGGGGAACACAGCGATTGACTCGTTTAATTGGCAAAGGAAGATCTCTCGAACTGCTCATGACAGGAAACATGTTATCCGCAGAAGCTGCCCTTCAGTATGGTTTGGTCAACCATATCTATCCGCCAGAAGAATTAATCGAAAAAACAAGATCACTTTTGTCCGTCATTCATTCAAAAGCGCCTCTTGCAGTTGCGAAATGCATTGAATGTGCTAACGTGGCTTCTGATTATGACGGTGATGGATACGCGAAAGAAATTGAAGCTTTTGGGGAATGCTTCGCAACTGAAGACATGAAGGAAGGAGTAGCCGCATTTCTTTCCAAGCGCAAACCGGTTTTTCTGGGAAGGTGAATGAAAAAATCACCCCTTACGCTTCGGAGGCCTGACAATCATCGTGTCTGTCGGTAAAAACGGTACAGTATATCCGCCCGAATCAATCAGCGCTCCGGGAAACGCCCTCTTCAATATCTGCCAATCGGAACCTTTTATGCCGGTTTGGAACAAGTAGACAGATTTTAATTTCTTCAGGCTCTTCAACGAAAGAACTCCGGTTGCAGTAACACGCGTTCCGACCAAATTCAACGAATAGAGTTGATCGAGTGATTGTAACGATTGCAATCCCTGATCGGTAATATTTGTATGATCAAGCTCGAGCCTGCGGATCTGGGTGCAGTTTGCTATGGATGATAGCATCTGGTCCGTCAGGGGCAAGCCACTGAGCTTCAATGAAACGAGTTGCGGCTTGAGAGGAGCCAGTAGATGAATCAGCGAGTCAAGTGGCATTTGAGGATTAATGAAATTCGCTTCCAGGTAATTACTGTTTTGAGAGATGGGTAGAACAACCACACCTGCATTCGTCAAAGCAGCAACTGATTGTTGATCGGCCTTTTCTACCGGTTGCGTCGGAAGTTCGGGAAGTGGCTTCACTTCGATAGTCGCTTTTTGCAAATCCAGCAACTGCGATTTTATTTTGTCCGGTTGTGGAAGATCCTTCACCTTCCTGGTGAAATCGGCTCCATTTTCAATCCACCAGCCAATCAATGAAATTTCCTGTTCTGTCAATTGGGCTTTTTCTCTCGGGGCCATATGGTGATCTGCCTCCTTCGGCAGAAGTATCCTTTTCACTAGTTCGCTTTCTTTTGGATTTCCGGGTATAATTACTTTACCATCTTTTCCTCCCTTCATCATTAAATCAGGCTGGTCAAGTCGCAATTTTCCCTTTTGTTTCGAACGTCCATGACAGGTATAGCACTTTGCTTTGAAAACAGGTTCAAGTAGGTCTGAATAAACAGCAGCTTCCTGGACATTTGGAATGGGTTTTCGCTTCACTGCCACATCAGGGTCTGCGCCAGGATCTAACAGTGGTTTTGTGAGATAATCTGAGCCATGGGTCAGGGATCCTCCAAGATGACCTGTCACTATGATCAATAAGAGCAGCATAACGGTGAACATGGTCTGCCAGCGGTACAAAATATTTTTCTTGTTGATATAATACACAAACGCAGAAATGGCAGCCACCGCAATACCCATCCACTGATGAAATTCAACCAGGCCCTCCTCATAATCACCTGTGGTGGAAAGTATATAGCCGGTGATACAGGACAGGAATGCACTGACCATTCCCCAAAATAATATAACGTTGATGACTGGTTGAAGATGTTCTGTTTTATCTTTTCGCGATTGCCATAAAAAGAGACATCCTAATAATAGAATACCAATAGGAACGTGGACCAGAACAGGATGCAGATGACCAATAAATTCAGGAATGGAAAGGAACAAGGGCGGATTATTTTTATGAAAGATATCTTTTGCGCAGGACCTGCATCATATGTACATTAATGGCCCACTGGTCGGCCAGCGGTTCCCTTGTATAGGGTAGCGTGGGCATATAATCTGGCGGCCCAAATTCAGTCAAAATCGTCAGGCGCTTTCCCGCCTTCTTCTTGTATTCAACCACCCGGTCCCACCAGGAAAAATGCGCCTGCAAGGCGCCATCCCATTCCGGTGCCCGGGGATCATTTACCTGCGGTCCCTCGGGATGCCCGATGCGAGCGTGAATGTGATCCACCCTGGGCAATGTCATATCAACGGTTTCCTGCTGATCCTGCAATAAACTTTCACTCACATTGCACCAATGAGATACGTCGAAAGTAATGCGCAAATCAGGGTTTTTTTCAATATAGTTTCTTCCGACAGGTGCTGCAAATAACAGCCTGGACCGATGCGTCTCGTGGCAAATGGTAATGCCTGTTTTTTTTGAAAGTTCAATGGTGTGATCGATAAAAGTCTTGTTTTGATCATAGCTGAAATAATCCCGGCCTGAATGACAATTAATATATAGAGGGCGTTGCCTGTTTTGAGTGGCAGCCGCATCAATCATGTCCGTGAATTGTTTAAAATGCTTCTCATAATTTGCTTCAAACCCCGCGGTGAGAAATCCAACCTCCAGTCCATTATTTTTTAATGCACCGAAAAGTTCATCCTGTGCTTTTTTTTCAAGGGGCCACCAGATCTCAATACCATCATACCCATCCTTTTTCACTTTTGCGCAGTATTCATCTACAGTTCCCGGGAAACCCCAATTGGTGGCCATGATTTTCAGTTCAAAATTTGAGTTCATAGTCTGTGCAGGTTTGTTTTTTGTCGCAAATGCGGTTAGGCCTGATAATAGTAAGGCTGTGGAAGAGGTTGTTGTGAGTTCGATGAAGTTTCGTCGTTTCAATTTTTTATCGTTTTAATGCTTGTTTCAAGCATTGCCCGAAATTCTGGTTTTGTATGCAGTTCATTCTCATTTTTTTCTAAGCTAAGATCTCCCTAATCACCTCCCCACTCACGTCCGTCAACCTAAATGGCCTCCCCTGAAATTGATAAGTGAATTTCTCGTGATTAAATCCTAATTGATTCAGGATGGTAGCCTGGATATCAAATGGCGTCACTTTGCCACCGATGGAAGCATAACCGATCTCGTCGGTCTCACCGTAGGAGGCTCCTTTTTTAATCCCGCCACCAGCCATCCAGATCGTAAATGCTTCTGTGTGATGATCTCTTCCTTTGAATGGATTCTGCTTGCCTTCCCTGTTTTCCTGCATCGGCGTTCTTCCAAATTCTCCGCCCCATACAACAAGCGTCTCTTCAAGCAGTCCACGTTGTTTTAAATCGAGAATCAATGCAGTTATTGATTTATCAACCTGCCTGCATTTATTGATGAATCCGACATCAATGGCGAGGTTGGCATCACTGCCATGGCTATCCCAGCCCCAATCGAACAACTGGACAAACCTGACTCCTTTTTCTACCAATTTTCTCGCTAAAAGAATATTGTTGGCAAAGCAGGCTTTGTTGGGCTGTGTGCCATACATGTCATGAATGTATTGAGGCTCGTCATTGATGTTCATTACATCCGGTACAGAAATTTGCATCCGGTAAGCCATTTCATATTGAGAAATTCTGGACAGGATTTCCGGATCCCTGTATTCTTCGTATTCTTTCTTGTTTACTTCGTTAATGGCATCTATAGATGCTTTTCTTAAATCACGATCCATCCCTGCGGGATCTTTAATAAACAAAACAGGATCACCCTCGGACCTGCATTGAACGCCTTGATAAACGCTTGGTAAAAATCCACTACCCCAGACACTCTTGCCGGCGTCAGGGAATTTTCCGCCTGATGTCAACACGACAAATCCAGGCAGATTTTGGTTTTCCGTACCGAGGCCATAAGTCACCCAGGAACCCATACTTGGCCGACCGAGTCGGGGCGATCCGGTATGGACCAGCAGTTGTGCCGGCGCATGGTTAAACTGGTCAGTGGTGACTGACTTTAAAAAACTGACTTCATCTACAATGGTGGAGAAATGAGGCAGATGATCCGAAACCCAGGCGCCACATTGTCCGCGTTGCTTGAAATTCGCCTGTGGAGCAAGCATTTTCGGCACGCCGCGAATGAATGCAAATCGCTTCCCTTCTAATAAAGATTGTGGACAATCCTGCCCATCTAATTTCATTAATGCGGGCTTATAATCGAACAACTCCAATTGTGAGGGAGCGCCAGCCATGTGGAGATAGATTACGGATTTTGCCCTTCCCGGAAACATGGGCAGTTTGGGGGCGAGCGGATGCGCCGGATCAAAAAGCGTGGAATTGACACCGTTAGAAGATCCAAAATGACAACCGCCCAATAATGACCCTATGGCAAGTGCTCCGAACCCCATGGCACTTTCTTTGAGAAAATGCCTTCGGGTAACTAACTGGAGTGCCCGCTCATTGGCTTCTTTCAATAATCTTTTATTGTGAATTTCTTTCTGTGTCATGCTTTAAAAAACTGGCCGGGTTTTTTCGTCCAAAAAATAAATCATCAAGTCAAATCCAACGCCTGACTCTTTTCTTATAGTCACTGTAGTCGTCTCCAAATTCCCTTTCAAGATATGCTTCTTCTCTCTTAATAATAAAGTACTGAACAATGACGATCAGCAAGGGTATTAAAATAAGGGACCACCAGTTCCCTTTTGTTATAGCTATTCCGCAATACAGGAGTAATAATCCCATGTACATGGGGTTTCTGGTAATTGAGTAAATGCCTTTTGTCTGCAGTGAGCTCGCGGGCTTGATGGGAATAAAAGCATTTTTTGTTCGAACAAATTGAATCAACGCAGGAATAGCAAAAGCTACCGAGCAAATAATAAACACCATGCCCAGATTGGCTGCAATATCTGAAAAGAAAAAACTTCTGTCGAGTGGAAACAATTTCTGAATGAAAAGAGAAATTAAGAAAATAGCCACATAAATCAGGGGTGGCGGAAGATATATTTTGGGATTATCCTTTTTGATCGCTTCCATCATAGATCATTTAGAGTAAACAAAAATTTGAAGATCTGGTTAATTCTTAGTGATCATTTCGTCAAGGTTCAACATCGCATTGGCGACAACCACCATGGCTGCGGTTTTGGGGTTATTGTGTTCATCCATGAATCCAATCATTTCACAAATCTTGTCCCTGTCATTCTTAAGTTTTGCATATGCCTGCTGATATAGCCTATAAATTACCTCTAATTTAGAATTTGTAATTGGTTGATGCAACGCCATCTCATAGCCTCTCCGGATTTCTTCCTTTGGATCCTGACCAGCTTGATTCTCCATTTTATACGCAAAATTTCTCGCCGCCTCGATATAGTTCTCGTCGTTTAAAGTCACCAGGGCCTGCAGAGGCGTATTGGTGCGGATTCGGCGCGCCGTACATACTTCTCTCGCGGCTTCATCGAAAGTTATCATAGCGGGATAGGGTGCTGTTCTTTTCCAGTAAGTATAGAGTGCCCGGCGATAGCCGTCTTCGCCTTTACTTTCTTTCCAATCTGACCCGTTCCATGGCGACAGCCAAATTCCTTTGGGCTGGTAGGGCATTACACTTGGGCCATACATCTTTTCACTTAACAATCCACTTATTGCCAAAGCCTGGTCACGCACCTGCTCCGCTGAGAGCCGGACTCTCGCGCCTCGGGAAAGTAGTTTATTGAAAGGATCTTTGGCGAGTGATTCTGCACTGACCTTGCTGTCCTGGCGATAAGTTGCCGACATAACAATTTCCTTCAGCAGTTTTTTTATGCTCCAGCCATCCTCATTCATGAACTGCCAGGAAAGATAGTCAAGCAATTTTTGATGCGTGGGCGCAATCCCTTGGGTTCCTAAATCTTCAAGAGTTTCTGCGAGACCTGTACCGAAGATTTGCTCCCACATTCGATTTACAATTGTTCTTGAAGTCAACGGATTTTGTTTGTTTACCAGCCACATGGCCAGTCCAAGGCGGTTTCTCGGTGCGCCGGCCGGAAGAGGATTCAATGAATGTGGAACATCCGGCTCTACCGAATCGCCCTTCACCAACCAGTTTCCTCTCTCGAACACGTAGGATTTTCGATGCATATCGGCCGGATTGTCCATCATGATCGGCGTTGTAGGCAACTCTTTTTGAAGAAGAGTTTGAAAATCTTTATACGCTTCTTCGTATCCTGGCTTTCCTGATCCCGGAAACGCTTGTGTAAAATAAAACCAGTCGAATTGTATGCCATCGTCAGTAGGCTTCCTGAGATTCGGATTGTAATATGTAAAGTAAACGTCGTGCACACCCGACATGGGAGAAAGCTCCAGGCTTTTTATTTTCCAATCGCTGGTTGTATCGATGTTGCGTACTTTTTTCCAAACTGGTCCATCCGGCCGATCTAAATGTATGTCCCACTCGCTTCCTTTGACAAATCCGATATAACGGTAGATGAGGAAATTCTTATTGTTTAGATCCACATTTTTTAATCTGGCAACCGCGTGGTTTCTAAATATCAGCCATTTGGTGTCAGCCAGTTCACTGTTGACAAATTGATCTGCCAATAAAGAATTGATTGCAGGCTGCCATGTCTTTAAGAATGTTCTGATTTTTCCCGATTCATCGGGAGCACCATATTTTTCAACCCAGTCGGTGACTGTCTTTAGCTTTTTGTTGTCATCGGAAGAAAAGTGGCGCAGAAGGGGGTAATCGGCATAGGTGTCTTCATCACGGGTATCATTAAAGAAAGCCATGAATTTATAATACTCTTCATGGTGAAAAGGATCATAAGGATGACTATGGCATTGCACGCAGGCAAAAGTAGTTCCCATAATTGCCTCCCAGGTTGTGTTCACACGGTCAAGCACGGCCGCAGTTCTGAATTCTTCGTTGTCTGTTCCCCCTTCATCGTTCGTCATTGTATTGCGGTGAAATGCAGTGGCGACGTATTGCGCGTCTGTTGGATTGGGCAAAAGATCCCCGGCAATCTGTTCAGTGATGAATTGATCATAGGGCTTATCGTCATTAAAAGCATGTATCAGCCAATCGCGGTAGCGCCAGATGCTTCGGCTATCATCGCGTTCATAGCCTTTTGTATCGGCATACCTGGCCAGGTCCAACCACATGGAAGCCCACCGCTCTCCATAATGAGGTGAAGCCAACAGGCTATCGACTAAAGTTTCATATGCATGACTTGATTGATCATGCAAGAATTGATCAGCCAATTTTTGAGGAGCGGGTAATCCTGTCAAATCAAGACTCACGCGTCGAAGCAGAGTCGCTTTATCTGCTTCCGGCGAAGGTTGCAGATTTTCATGTTGCAGTTTGTCGTAGATGAAATAATCGATATTGTTCCTGATCCAGTCCGGCTTGGACGCTGGAAGAAGCCCGAATAATTTTCCTTTAAGTTTTGGAACTTCTACCTGCTTTACCGGTACGTAAGCCCAATGTTCACCCCAGGGAGCTCCTTCTTTGATCCATTTTTTGAGAATGTTAATCTCCGCCGTTGACAGAGGTTCGTGCTTGTAGGGCATCCTGTCTTCAGGATCCTTAGTCGTAATTCTGCGGATCATTTCGCTGTGGTCAGGATCTCCGGGAATGATGGCAAACTTGCCTGATTCTGTCTTCGCCAATGCTTCATTGCGAAACAAAACACTAAAGCCACCTTTGCGGCGAACGCCACCGTGACAAGTAATGCATTTTTTGTTCAGGATTGGTTTGACATCAGCACTGTAATCGACTTTTTTTTGCCGGGTGAACAGGATGAACAGCAGGATGAGCCCTGCAAACAGGGTCAGAAGCCACCATTTTTTAATGTTGAATAGAGCCTTCATGAACAAGCAATTCGATCTGGTTAAAATTACATTTTTTCTGCCAATAGTGAGAGGCAGCGAATCACTAGTCACCTGCTCATTACCTTATTTACATTTGGATTGAAATCTCAGGGGAAATGAAACAGAAGAGTTGGATATTCGTGTAGTAAATGGGAATTTGGAATTTTGGCTAATCAATCAGATTATCTTTCAAACATGCAGTTTATACTTAAATCTACAACGGGCGACAATATCCGATTCAACTGTTACACAGAAGATGCGCCTGTCACCTCCGCTGCTTTTATGAGCATTCTTCCATTTGCACGCACATTTTTTCATGCCAGGATTTCCGGGCAAGAGATTTGGATTGACAATGCCCCTGAATTGGATATTATCCAGGAAAACGCATCCGTCTTTACGCAACCGGGAGAGGTTGTTATTTCACCTATCAGCCCATCGAGAAACAAAATTGCAAAGTGTATGGGCATTTTTTATGGAGAAGGAAAACTAGTGGATGGCGGAAATATTTTTGGGAAGGTGGTGGAAGAGGATTTTGAATTATTGCAAACCCTGGGAGACAGAATTTGGAGAAGCGGAGCAGAGGTATTGACATTCGAGTCTGGCGTGGAGTAAAATTTGTTTCACGCATTTCGTTACCAAGTTGGAATGCGCTACTCATAAAGTTAAAACTCCCTCATTTCCGGAAAATTTCTTCACCAACCGGCTGGACATTCTTTGGACCACTAAATGATTTGGTGCGACCATCGCATTTCGATTCAAAAACAGCTGAATTTTGCAACCCTTCTTTTGTCGGTCGTAGCATGAGACAGGTAGAAAGGCAGGAGCGAATAATTCCGCAATATTCGGGTTCTTCACCCAAATGATTGCGCGCAATTTTGCTCTTAAACAATTACTTCATGCATCAGGTGAGCGATCCTTCCATTTTGTATTTTGGTACCCCGGTAGTGCTTGTCGGCACGACGAATGAAGACGGAACCTATAATGTTGCGCCTATCTCTTCCATCTTCTGGCTAGGATGGAGAGCTGTCATTGGTATCTCAGCCTTGTCAAAATCGACAGCCAACCTTCAGCGGACAGGCGAAGTAGTATTGAACCTACCCTCCGTGTGCGAAGTCGATGCGGTCAACAAATTAGCCTTGACTACTGGAACTAACCCAGTACCGGAAAGCAAGAGGCAAAAGGGCTATCGCTATGAACCCGACAAATGGAGTGTATCTGGCCTTACTCCACGCGCCGCAGACCTGGTAGAAGCCCCATTGATAGATGAATGCCCCGTGCAACTCGAAGCCGTGGTGACCGCCATTCACTCGCTTGCCGAAGACAGGGAAATACAACGTGGACGGATATTCACTATCGAACTCAAGATCATTCGTGTCCACCTTCAAGATCACATCCTCATGGATGGGCATCCCAACCGCATCGATCCAAACAAGTGGCGTCCCCTCATTATGAGCTTCCAGCAATTCTACGGCCTCGGCCACCAACTTCGTCCCTCCACTCTGGCGCACGTACCTGAACACCTGTACCGGACTCCCGATATCGAAGAGGCAAAGATGATTTTCGAAAAACTGTAGCAGAACGCTGTCATGTCACAACAAACTAACAACCCATTTAATTGCGGAGCCTGAATCAGGATCGGTCAATCTCCTTCAATTCGGCCGTCGAATAAACTAAGGGAAAACTGGAATCTTATTTTATGAGTTAGTCGTGAGTTCCATTTTGTGAGAAAAAGAATGAGTAAGATTTTTTCTGTCGCCTCTCATATTGGGCCAACTCAAATCAAGAAAATATAGTAAACCTTACCTGATGAGCGACGAATGAAAGATTGATCCCATGGGTGGGGCCTAGACCGACGATGCCCAAGCGAAGAGACATTGCCCAGAAAAAAGAAGCCCGCCGTCGCTAAAGCTTCGGCGGGCTTGTCGGGAAGACAGGATTCGAACCTGCGACCCCCTGGTCCCAAACCAGGTGCGCTACCGGCCTGCGCTACTTC
>PSRA01000201.1 GCA_003175695.1 Bacteroidota bacterium
ACGGTAGCCTCGTTCGCATGCTTGGTGGTGAAATGTTGTTTACTCATTGTTTGTTTATTTATCTGTTGCTATCCCAACAGTTGAATTAAAAATGGACGGCAAAGGTAGGAGAATTTATGTGAATAAAAGATCAAAGTCGATGACAATTTTTTTATCTTACCTTGGTAAATGGTTGATAACCAATAAAAAATTTGATACTAGTTTTTGATAGTAGCTTTTTAGTCTATGTGAACTTATGTTCCTAAGTACCGGTGCGGTGGCAACAGTCTGCAGTTTCAGGCTTTTTCACAAGACAGGCACGTAGAAACATAGGTGCACATAGATTAATTTGCTTCAAATAAACATGATGTCCATCCACCGTCTCAACCGATCAGAATTTGGCCGACCTGAAGACAAAGGCATTCTCCCCACCATCGATCAAGCCAGGGAGATACTCAATGATTGGGTAAAGAACCCCCGCCTTCAACTTCATATGAAGCAGGTAGCAGCCGTGATGAAAGCCTGGGCAATAGAAAAAGAGGCTGCAGATGAACAAACCGCTTTGAAATGGGAATTAGCCGGTCTTCTCCACGACGCTGATTGGGAAAAATTTCCGGAAGAACATTGCAGTGTGATCATAGGTAAATTGGAGGAGATGCATGTTGACCCGGAAATCATTCATTGTATTGCATCGCACGGCCCAAGATATTTCGGAGTAGAACCTTCATCAAAAATGGATAGAATGATTTATGCATTTGATGAACTATCCGGATTTATTCATGCTGCGGCGCTGATACGTCCGTCACGCTATGAAGGAATGGATGTAAAGAGCATCATAAAGAAATTAAAAACCCCTTCTTTTGCAGCCCAGGTTAATCGGGACGATATCAATGATGCAATGAGCAGGATTGATTCGTCGCTGGAGGAAATCGTTGCTTTTATTATACAACACCAGCAAGCAGTTCAATAATCTGCAATTCAACGGACTTTCGCTGTTAATTATTCCGCTCGAACATTTGTAGCTTATTATTATTTATCGCTACTACTAATACACGGCCGCCTTTTGCCGTTTTGATTTCAGCTATGTCCCTGGCTTCCCCCCTTACAAACAGTCCACTGGAAGTTGGACTCACATAATGAAACTGATGGTTGCCATCGCCAAGCAAAGTTGTTCCGTAGCTCGCATCAAATCGTCCCGTCTGAGGTTCAAGACCGTAAAAATTTCCTGCGAGAAAAATATCCTTTATGCCATCGTTGTTTAAGTCAGTGACCACTGCGCCATATACAGGCGATAATTGAGCCATAACGGGTAGCGCCTGCATGGTAAAATGTCCCCGGCCATCGTTTATAAAAATGCAGGTTTGTGCCTGCTCAACTGACAATACCCTGGCTTCGTTTAATTCCGCAGGACTAAAGATTTCATCGATCGTTTTTCCTGCATATTCAGTAAAATGCAGGAATTTCTTTTTTAGTGAAGGGATTTGCATCTCCATATCCTTCATTAAAGGATACGGGTATGCCTTCCCGTCCGTCTTGTAGTAGACCGGAATACATTCTGTTTTACCATTTTTATCGAAATCATCTACATATAATTTTGCGGGTTCCTGTTCGGTGGCCCTGATCCTGGAATTCAAACCAAAATTCCCCGCAACCAAATCTAATTTTCCATCTCCATTAACATCAGCGAGCGTTAAACAATTCCACCATCCGGATGAATGAGGCAATTCGTTTGTCTTTTCCAATTTGCCATTTTCATATTTAAGTATCGTAACAGGCATCCAGTCTCCAACAACAACCAACTCGTTTTTACCATCGCCATCGATATCCGCCCATTGTGCATCTGTCACCATGCCTAATTTCAAAAGATCAGGCGCTTCAGTTTTGGTCACATCTTCAAATTTTCCATTTCCATTATTTCTTAATAACACACTGGAAGGGATGACACCATAATTACCCGGAATATTTCTGGCCCCGATAAAAACATCCGGTTTGCCATCTCCGTTATAATCTATTATTCTCACGCAGGATGCATTTAATGAAACGCGAGGCCATCCATCGGATGCCCGGGTCAAATTCCCTTTTCCATCGTTCAAGTATAACCTGGTGGCAAGTATGGGCGATCCATCCTTTGCCTGATTGCCTCCGGAAGCCACTACCAAGTCCAGGTCTCCATCCCCGTCAGCATCAAAAAATGCTGCTCCTATATTCTCAAATTTTCTATCCTCTATAAATGCCTTCTGAGGCTTTTCCACGAAATGCCCATCTTTTCTTTGGATAAATAACTTAGCTGTATCATCCATCGCACTGCCCATATAAAAATCTTCCAGCCCATCTCCGTTCACGTCTCCTACAGCCAATTTGGGGCCCTCCGTTGAAAGCATTTTTGGAATCAGTCTTTCCACATCAAAATCAATGAACTCATTTTCATGATGCTGAATATTTCCTGAGATGGAGTAGGAAGTAATGTTCTTGCACATTGCCTTCGCTGGTTTATTTTCTAATGGCCGCCCGGGAATTGCCTGCTTTTGATCCAAAATGAGCATGGTGTCGGCTTTCACCTGGCTTAGTCTTTGAAACCTTCCATCGGGCCATTGCGCGAAAAGACTATCAACAAATTGTAGATCGCCCAACCCAAAATTCAAGACAGGGTCTACGCTACTTTCGAATCCGCGGCTGGGCATTTCTTCCAGGTCCTGCCTGTTTCCATTGGAAAAAATCGTTACGCGTGCACCAAATCCATAGGTATTGGGCGAAGTCCCATTCAACCTGACCTTCAAATAATGCCGATGCAATTTTTCACTGGTCATATTCCTGTAAACGAGTGCCTCGGAATTTTCATTATTAATGACAAGATCCAGATCCCCGTCCCCATCTAAATCCGCATAGGCAGCACCGTTACTAAACGTAAGCCTGCCAAAACCCAGAGAATCGGCCAGATTTTTGAAGGTCAAATTTTTTTGATTGACAAAAGCATAGTTCTTGATAGGAACTGCAGGCATTTTTTTGATCAGATCCAGACTATTGAATCCACTTTGCATCAATTGATGGATCACTTCGGGATTGGTATAATATTCCAAAAAATCCTGGTCAGTAAGATCCCTGCTTATTCCGTTGCATACATAAATATCCTTCCATCCGTCATTATCGAAATCAAAACTCAGCGCGCCCCAACTCCAGCCGGTCGCATCGATTCCCGCCAGCTGAGCAATTTCACTAAAGGTTCCGTCGTGGTTATTTAACTGGAGACAATTACTGGTGAACTGGTGATGAAAATCAAGTTGGTTTCTGGCCGACTGAACATCATAATTATCAAATTTGATCGTAGTTTTTAACCGGTAGTCAGACTCTGGCAACATTTCAGTTGTGAAAATATCCAGGTATCCGTCGTTATTGATATCTGCCATATCAGAACCCATCGAACCATTGCTGATATGACCCATGGCGTCATTTATCACTTCTTTGAAAGTGCCATTATGCTGGTTGATATATAAATAATCTTTTTCAAAAAAATCGTTCGAAATATAAAGATCCTCCCAACCATCGTTATTAAGGTCTCCTGCAGTAACGCCCAATCCAAATCCAATTTCACTTCCAAAAATTCCTGCCCCGGCACTGACATCGGTGAATTTTCCACCATCATTTCTGTATAATCTGTCCCCGTTTTTTTCATCCCTTACATTACGCAGGTTCTTATCATACCCAAAACTTTCTATTGACCGGTGACTGTTGTTTAATACGAAGCAGTCGAGGTCGCCATCATGATCATAGTCAAAGAACAGCGCCTGCGTAGATTCGCCTTTGTCGTCCAAACCATAAGCGTGTGCTTCTTCCTTGAATGTCCCATCTTTTTGGTTAATATAAAGTTCATTTGCACGATCATCGCCGTCAATAATGCCAGCGTTACAGACATAAATATCGAGCCATCCATCACCATTCACATCGGCCATGGTAACGCCGGTATGCCAGTGATGTGTACTCTTTAATCCCGCACGCGAAGTAACATCCTCAAATTTCCAATTTCCTTTGTTGACGTATAATTTGTTCTCGCCCTGGTTGGAGGCAAAAAATATGTCAGGCCTGCCATCGTTATTCACGTCACCAATTGCCACTCCAGCACCATTGTAAAAATTGTGGTAATTGAAAATGTTCATCTCCTTTGTGTCAACCACTTGATTCGTAAAATGAATGCCGGTGGAATCGGAAGGCAATTCCTGAAAAAGAGTTTCCCTCGCCAATTCCTTTTTTCGGGAAGAACAGGAAAGAAGCGCTATTATGAAAATTAAAAAACAATATTTCGCAATATTTCTCACCACCATGTAAACTTTTATTCTTATCTGCCAATATTATGAATTAGTCCGGATCTTGATCCCCGGGGTCAGAAGTCTGCAATCTGAAAAATAACTGCAACTTCCAAATATAATCAGTCAGCTAACTAATACATTCACACCTGACTGCTGACTAGCGACTTGTTACTCCTGACCGGCTTATTGCCCATTCCCATCCTTTCACTATTTTGCATCCTTCAATTGACAGAAAGTTTTCATGAAAAGAAAGTTAATCGCGCTGTTCCTGATCTTCGTTATGGCCATCGCCAGCATATATGTTCTAACCCCGAAAAGACACGTTGTATCAAGAGCCGTCGCTTTCCCTGGCACCTCCAATGCAGCATATCGTTTCGCTTCCGACGAATCCAAAATCATCAAATGGTGGCCGGCTTCTCACCAAAATTTGGATGCAGGACTGGTATACAAGGATGACAGTTTTCATGTCATGGAAAAATTTCACCAGGTTGTCAACATCAGCATTCACAACAAAGATTTTCAAATCCCCACTACTCTGAGCATTCTCACCCTCCCTGGAGATAGCGTCGCCATTAATTGGCAAGGCAGCATCCCTGGTGGCTCAAATCCGATTGACAAAATAAAACAATACAGGCTCGCAAGCAGAGTTGGAGATCAAATGGAAGACATCTTACACGCATTTGCCAACTTCATGTCAAAGCCTATCAATATCTACGACTACGCTCTCACTATCACCTCCATCAAGGACACTATGCTTATCGCGAGCAAATTTGCAGATACTGTCTATCCATCAACCGCTGCCGTTTACCAGGTCATCCATAACCTCAAAGCCTATGCACAAAAACAAGGCGCTGAAGTAACTGGGAGTCCTATGCTCAATGTAACCAAACTCGACAACAAGCAATTCCAAACGATGGTCGCAATTCCTGTCAACAAAGAAATACCTGGCAATAGTCACATCTTCAACCGAAGGATGGTGCCCGGTCATTTCCTCATCACGGACGTAAAGGGTGGCGATAGCACCATCCAGGAAGCCTTGCAACAAGTACAATTTTATTTCGATGATAACCGAAAAATCTCGATGGCCATTCCTTTTCAATACCTGATCACAGACAGGATGATCGAGAAAGATTCATCGAAATGGGTTACACGGATATACGCTCCTATCATGTAATATCCATCCGCGACCGTGAACGAACGATCTTAAGGCGCAAACTTTATGACCATTGTCGTGTCATTGTTCCTCGCCAGCACAAAGGCTTCCTTCTGTCCAATATATATCTTTCGAATATGTCTGACCTGTCCTTTTATTTGCAACCCATTGATACTTTCTGCTGAAAACGAATCGTTACCCTGGTTTACCAGGATAGTTCCAAAATCCGCATCGTATCTGCCCATTTGAATATTATTATCATAATAATTACCCACCAACAGAATATCAGGCAGCCCATCGCCGTTAGCGTCGACAACCACCGCATCACGATATGGAGATAGCTGTGCCAGCCAGGGCATTGGTTTCGCAGTAAAATGCAAATCGCCGTCGTTGATCAGAACTGCATTGGCAAAAAAGTTTGCACTCAATGTATCAGCTGCCTTTAATTTCTCTTCGGTAAATAGTTCGTTCATGTTTGCCTTGGCAAAATCCTTTGCATAGAGAAATTTTTTCTTCAGGCTCGGTATTTGCTTTTCCAGTTCCTGCTTATTCGCAAAAGGAATCTCTTTTCCTTCCAGGTAATACGATAGTATCTGTTCTTTTTTCCCGTTGTCATCCAAATCACAATGATAAAGCCTGACAGGTTCTTTATCGCTTGCCTTTAACCTGCTGTTCAGGCCCAGGTTTCCTGCAACCAGGTCTATGTCGCCATCATTGTCAATGTCGACCGGCAAAATGAAATTCCACCAACCCTTTTTATCAGTCAATTCCTTCTTTACAAGTTTTCCGTTTTGGTTCATGAATGCGACGATGGGTCCCCACTCCAAGGAGAGCACAAGATCTTTCTTCCCATCCTTATCTAAATCAAACCAAAGTGCTTGTGTCACCATGCCAACATTGGCCAGTCCATTTGCATATTGATTAGTTACGTCCTTGAATTTTCCATGCCCGTCATTGATCAAAAGATAGGACCGGGGAATCTGGCCATAGTCAAAGGGAACCGTTCTTCCGCTCACGAACAAATCGATATTTCCATCGCCATTAAAGTCGTATGGAACAACGCAGGAAGCATTCAGAAAAACGTTATCAATACTTCCGGGAGCAAAATGCAAATTTCCTTTTCCGTCATTTAAGTAAACGCGGGGCGTGAGATGTTCGTCATTGCCATAATAT
>PSRA01000140.1 GCA_003175695.1 Bacteroidota bacterium
GTGAATTTCTTGTATCGGGCCCCGGGCACAAACGGACATTTCATTGTTGGATTAGGGCCCAGTATTGCCTATGGTCTGGGCGGCAAAGCAAAAATTTCCGGAGGCGAAACCGGTTCTAACACTATCAAATTTGGTAGCGGCGCCGATGATTTGCTGAAGCCAATCGAAATCAGTGGAAATATACTGGTAGGATATGAATGGAATTCCGGGATCTTCTTCCAGGTTAATTATAATCATTCATTAAACAATATTTATAATAATTATAACCTGGCCCCAAGTGATCCTGCTACAAACTGGCACAATTCATATTTTGGCCTTCACATTGGGTACTTCATACATTCCACAAAAAAATAAACCGGTAGAGTGAATTGAACAATTAATTACCTGTTTCCTTTTCCCTCGGGCGCGCCGCATTCCAACGACCTCATACGCCTTGAAAATTTGAGTTTATCAGAGAATGCCGCTTTTCTCGCCGTCAGATGTGATCCGGAAAACAGGTAATTTTTTCTTTTCATTGCAATAGGCAAGAGGTCAACTCGCTGCGCAAATACGCATCAGACTTCTGCTTATTTTTCTTTTTCATTTTGTTGGCTGTCTGAAAACACCCTTCCCTGTTGCTAGATAAGAAAACAGGCTTACAGTAATCCAGTGAGTCCAGCCTGGTTCACAATCATTATAACAAGCAAGATCCGGGGTTAGTCCCTGGTGCGTGAACGTCACTTCAGTAGTGCCATTATTTTCCAGGACGTCAAAAATTAATTTGGTGTTAGACCATTCCTTTTTGTCAGCGTACCAGGGCATATTGCAATCTGTGACTGTCCAGACAACTCTTTTGCCGGGGATCAACTCAGTTACGGTAAAGTTGAAGAAAGAATCCCCGCTCATCTTTACAATGAACATATCGTTTTGTTTTTGTGAGCTTCCTTCAAAAGTTACCCCCCACCATTCCGGAATTCGACTGATCTTTTTGAGTGCTTCTTCCGCACGAATGTTTGCAGTGGCACTGCAGCTGAAATTCTGATTTGCCTTAGTGTTTTCTTTTGAGTTTAATTGAAAATGCGGCCTGCCTTCAGTGATAAATTTGAACAGCCAGTCCTTAATTACCATATTCCACCCTTCGGAGCAAAGAGAATAACATTCTTTTTCCGAGGTGAGCCCTTCATGAGTGAAATGGAGAACGGTCCTGTTTTCATTGACAATTAAATCAAAAATCATTCTTGTATTTGTCCATTCGTCCTGAACTTTAATCCAGCTCAATTTGCTCTCAGTCACCAGCCATACCATTTTTTTGTTCGCGATAACTTCCACCAGCTTCTGTTTTGAATAATGTGCGCCCGGATGGTTAATGATAAACTCATCATTCAGTTTTGTACTGCTTCCGGCAAAGTCATTTCCTCCCCACCATTTAGCAGTATCGGTGAGGCAATTGAATACTTCCTCCGGGGATTTGGTCACTTCGATTGTTGCAGAGAAACTTTCTATGAAGTTGTAAAACATCACCTTGATGCACATATCACATATCTCAGCTAATCGCTTCCTTTCGTTCTCAAGAACCACTCCATCATAGGTAAACCTGAGAAGGGTGTTACTGCCTTTGGGAGTTAATTCAAAACTGAACTTCGTGCCTGACCAGTCAAAATTGTCCGATTTACGCATGCTCTCTGTTGTAAGCCACACAAGCTTTTCACCCGGCACAAAATCTTCAACCCGGTTTTTTGAATAGTGATCATCCCCGACCTTTAAATCAAACCGGGCGCCTGGTTTGATACTTTCTCCTACAAATTGTTCCGGCCACCATTTGCCGAGATCAATAACGTGATCGAAAACTTCATGCTGAGGTTTTGAAAGCTCAATTTCTACCGAGTAAGTCGCTTTTGAGTAATTCAAAGTTTTCATTTTATAATGTTTTGATTTGTTATCTAAAGTTGAGTTTACCAGCGGCATATCCTCCGTTAGAGAGGTTGACTGAAAATCCCCTGTTTGATCAATCTCGTTTTTCTTATTAGGTAACCTGTAGGTTACGCAAAGATATGTAACTTTTAGGTTACCAAACAACTCAAATGACAATTATTATTGGGATGCAACGAGAATCAGGTTTCTTTTTAAAGAATTCCACGCCGTACCGAAAATCGTATCTTCCGATAAACTTTCTTTAATTAACCAGTCCCATCGCAATGATGTGGCAAAGCAGAAAGGAAAAATATGAAAAAAATAGTAACACTTTTATTTCTCTTGATTTGCTCCATCAAATTTTTGGTTGCGCAAATTGATAAACGGCTGGAAGAAGATATTCGCAACACAGGTTATGTGCACAGCCCATTGCCGCTTGACTATAGCAAGTCATTTGAAACTTTTGGGCTTTCAAAAAAGGTGTTGGATTCAGGAATGCTTTGCGATTTGGCAAGCCTCGATAAATGGACACACAAAGGATTTGGCAACATGTATCTAAGTTCCGAAAGAAGTATTTCAGGAAAGAACAGCTTACAGCTGACAGCACAAACTACCAATCCTGAATTTTTGAATTGGGGTATCGGTCTTGGTACTTCGATGGCAACTTATGACGTAGGCGGCGCAAACTGGGAAAAATATAACCGCATTCATTTTTATATCTATCCGAATTGTGAAGGTGCACGCAGCATTTATCTCAATTTAATTTTAGAAAATGATGGCAAGATCAAAGTCCCCGATAAATATGGCCGCGAAGGCATTCACGAGATCAATTTAATTAACGGCAAATGGAATGAATGTTTTGTAGAGATGACAGAACTACCGCGCGATAAAGTAACCAAGCTGTCATTCGCCATAGAAATTTTTGGAAAAGAACGAACAATGGGTGACTCACTGAAATTCAGTATTGATGACGTGTCGCTGCAAAAAATTGAAAACCCTGAAGTGGTAAGCGGATGGATACCTGCTCAAAACCGAATCATATATTCCACAACGGGTTACCGCGTGGAAAGCGATAAGTCGGCCATAGTGAATGTAAAAAACAACGATGGCATATTTCAATTGATTGATGCCAGCAACAATCATGTCGTGTATAGCGGAAAGATCAAATTGAAAAAGACAAATATTGGAAATTTTGAAACGATCGACTTTAGTGATTTCAAAAAAGAGGGACAATATATAATTCGCGTTGGCCATGTTGACACCCAACCTTTTTACATCGATAAAAATATCTGGGATAACTCTGCCTGGCGTGTGTTGAATTTTATTTTTTGCGAACGTTGTGGATATGCCATTCCCGGCAAGCACGGCGTTTGTCACACTGATTTAAATGCGATTTATAATGGAAGAACGTATCCATTTAATGGTGGCTGGCACGATGCCGCAGACATGTCGCAGCAGGTTTTGCAATCAGGGGAAATAGTCTATTCATTGCTCGAAATGGCGCAGAGAGCAAGAGAAAAAGGCGAAGGAGAATTATTCCTGAGACTGCAGGAGGAGGCAGAGTGGGGCATTGATTGTGTCTTACGATCGCGCCTCGGAGAAGGCTATCGTGCACAAACATGGGGCACCAATTTGTGGACGGATGGATTCATCGGTACGAAGGATGATTCATCCGCGCGGCGCCGTGTTCGGGTTCACAACCGCGCATTTGAAAATTTTGTTTTCTCAGGCATTGAAGCATATGCATCTATGATGGTAGAAAATGACCCGATGCTCAAAGAAAACCTGCGCAAAGTGGCGATTGAAGACTATGCTTTTGCAAAGAAGCGTTTCGACACCCTTGGCTTTAATGATCTGAGTGCCATGGGTGGCGGTGGAGACCACGCGGCGATGGCTTCGAACAGCCAGTATTCGGCAAATATTTCTTTTGCTTCAAGTTTGCTATATAAGTTAACGGGCGATAAAATGTATGCAGATGAAGCAGCGAAAGCCATTCAATATACTTTGCAATGCCAGCGCATGGAACCGCTGAACGATAAAGACAGTTTACGTGGGTTCTTTTATCGCGACCTGGGCAGAAGATCTATCGTTCATTACTCCCATCAATCCCGCGACCAGGCGTTTATGCAGGCATTAACGGCTCTTTGTGAAACACAACCGGGTAATCCAGATTACAAAAAATGGGAAGCGGCCATTAAAATGTTTGGTGATTATCTCAAAAAGATCATGCAATATGATGCTCCTTATGGTTTGGTGCCAAGTGGTGTGTATAATGTAGATGAAGTAAAGGATTCCGTGAATTTCTATAAAATTCATGTCCGCATCTCTAGCGGTGCTGGGCAGGATTACAAGGAGCAACTTCAAAATGGCGTCAAGTTAGATCATGAACATTATTTGCGTGTTTTTCCTGTATGGTTTTCTTTTAAAGGAAATGCTGCAGTTCAACTATCAACCGGTAAGGCCGCTGCGCTTTGCGGCCGATTTTTGCATGATAGAGAATTAATGAATATCGCTGAACAACAACTGTTCTGGATTGTCGGCAAGAATCCTTTCGGTCAATCTTTGATATGGGGAGAAGGGAATAATTATCCGCAATTATATACTGCACTACCCAGTGAGACTGTTGGCGGCATTCCGGTGGGAATGGAATCGAGGTTTAATGAGGATACGCCGTATTGGCCGCAGTTTAATACTGCTACATATAAAGAAGTGTGGGGTGCACCTGCCGCAAGATGGCTTTCTTTGATTGCTGAATTTTGAGATGTATGAACGACGAAGAACTTGATCGTCCGCCCAAATTAGCTCTTGCGTCAATTTTTCGTTACATTATAAACGGTAACTGGAACCGGCTTCTATTATTTATTTTTACATTTCCACCTGTAAGCATTTATGCAACCAGCTAGCAATACACCCACTTCTTTTACAGGCTACCAGAAACTGGTGGTATTTATCTTGGCGTTTACGCAGTTCTCGGTGATCCTCGATTTTATGGTCATGTCACCACTGGGGGATATGCTGATGAAATCCATGAGGCTTCCCCCATCCCAATTCGGGCTGGCTGTTTCGGGGTATGCCTTTAGTGCGGGTATTTCAGGATTGCTGACGGCGGGTTTTGCGGACAGGTGGGACCGTAAGAAACTGCTGCTTTTCTTTTATATTGGTTTTATAGGCGGCACTTTCTTTTGTAGTTTGGCAAACAGCTATTATTCACTTCTGGCGGCCCGCATCATTACCGGAATTTTTGGAGGTGTGATCGGCGCTATTTCGATGGCGATCGTTACGGACCTTTTTACTTTGAACCAGCGCGGGCGGGTGATGGGTTTTGTACAGATGGGCTTTGGCGCAAGCCAGGTGCTGGGTGTGCCTATCGGCCTGTATCTCGCCAATGCATGGGGCTGGCAATCTCCTTTTGTCATGATAGGAACCATGGCCGCGGTGACCGCCGTGATGATCATCTGGAAGCTGAAACCTGTGACTGCCCACTTGCAACTGCAAAGAGACAAAAATGCATTGACCCATCTATGGCATACGCTGGCCCGGCGCGAGTATCGCATCGCATTTGGCGCCACCGCGCTGCTGACTGTCGGCGGATTTTTGATGATGCCATTTGGGAGCGCCTTTGCGGTAAATAACCTCGGCGTCACTTACCAGCAGCTACCCCTTCTGTTTATGGTAGCGGGTCTCAGCACGCTGGTCGTCATGCCGCTGGTGGGAAAGCTTAGCGACCGGATCGACAAGTTCCGCATTTTCGCCTTTGCCACCATCTGGTCCGTCACCCTGGTCATTCTATATACCAATTTATCAACCAGCCATTTCTGGGTGGTAGTCGTATTTAATGTCCTGACGATGGCAGGAGTGATGAGCCGGATGGTACCGTCCGCAGCGCTGACCAGTGCGATACCTGCCATGGCAGACCGTGGTGCCTTTATGAGCGTAAGTGGATCACTTCAGCAGATCTCCGGAGGCATCGCTGCTGCGGTGGCGGGTATGATCATCTCCCAAAAAGACCGGTTCAGCCCATTGGAGCATTATCCCATCCTGGGCTATGTATGTGCCGGGGTGCTGCTTACTTGTATGTTCATGATGTATCGGGTGAGCGTGATCGTTAGGAAAAAGGCTCGCCTGACGGAGGCGCTGGAAGAGAAAAAGGAAAAGGCAGAACTGGCGGTTTAGCGTATACTCCCCAATTGTCAGCCCTGAAGTAAATCAAAATTAAATTGCTGGGTAGAAAGTTAAAAATCTTTACTTTGCATTGAAAATATAGCAAAACTGAGCTATATGAGTGAACGTGTCTGTGCATTACCCAAAATGCTTTCAAAGATATACTGCTTGAAAAAGCGTTCCACTAAAGGATAGGTTTCTTATCACTGGCCCCCGCTACCTCAATTAAAAATATTTCCCTGACAATGTCAAAGTCATTTCCTGAATGAAGGATGATATCTTTTAACCTCTAAAATTTTCAGTCTATGGAAAAAGTTCAATCAATCAAATACGGGCGCATCAGCCTGTTCTTCGTGGCAATATTAGTAGGAGTTGCCTTCGGGTTTTATAAAAGCTACATCATTTTCTTTCCCTCTTTTTCGAACTTCCAATTTGTTGATCATTTTCACGGGGCCATGATGCTTATTTGGCTTTTGTTTCTCATCATTCAACCGCTTCTGATTAAAACGGGAAGAATTCAAATTCATAAGGCCATTGGCAGGACTTCTTATATCGTTGCACCACTACTGGCCATCTCTATTTTCCTGGTAGCGAGATTGCAATACCATAAATTTCTTGCAACAACGCCGTTAAAAGAAGCAACAGCAGTAATTGGATTAAGCATTCCCCCTCTCATTGCGTTTGCAATCTTCTATTCCCTGGCAATTGCGAACAAAGGAAATACGCCGAGTCATCTTAGGTATATGATAGCCACCGCACTTCTGATGATTCCACCAGGCATCGGAAGAGTACTAATGAATTATTTTCATGTTCCTTTCCCTGTTGCGGTTTCCAGTACTTATTATTTTACAATTGCCATTGCTGCCATTTTTCTGGCCTTCGATGTCATAAAAAAAAGAAACTATCGTCCAAATATGATAGTATTGGTGGTTTTAGTGCTGACAGTTTTCGTGTGGGAGATCAGGTACTCCGATGCATGGCAGGCAACGGGGAAGTTAATTGCGCGTTGGTGTTTTTAGTTAATGGCATAGGAAAATGTCAAAAATATTTATTACTGGATCAGCCGATGGACTAGGGCAATTGTCGGCAACATCTTTGATAAAGCAGGGACATGAGGTTGTGTTGCACGCCCGATCTGCCGAACGTGGACGAGAAGCTGTCAAAAAAAATCCGGGGGCCGAAGCGGTTTTAATTGGAGATCTGTCAAATATTCAAGAGACGAAAGATCTTGCCGGTGAGGTGAACAAGCTGGGAGTTTTCGACGCCGTCATTCATAATGCAGGAGTCTACCTGGCTCCATCAAATGAAATTTTTGCAGTAAATGTATTGGCGCCTTATCTTCTTACATCAATCATAGAAAAACCTAAGCGGCTGATTTACCTGACTTCAGGAATGCATTTACAAGGACATGCAAAACTCAGCAATGTCAAGACAGAAATGAGCCGCATCACTTACTCTGATTCCAAGCTCTATGTTTTGATGCTTTGTATGGCAGTAGCAAGAAAATGGCGGGATGTCTTTTCCAACGCCGTTGATCCGGGTTGGGTGCCTACGAAAATGGGCGGCCGTGGCGCGCCGGACAATTTAGAAAAGGGATATGAAACCCAGACCTGGCTTGCTGTAAGCGATGATGAGAAAGTGAAGGTAACCGGATGTTATTTTTTTCATCAAAAACAAAGGCATCACAATCCGGAAGCGGATGATGTTTCGTTACAGGACAGTTTTCTGAATTTTTGCATGGATATTACTGGTATTTCATTTCCTGAATAACATCGGCCATGCCAAACTCATCATTCTAACCGGTCGATCCACGGGCACCTGCAAATCGCTTGAAATGCAGTGTCATAGGGTATTTCAGCCTTTTCATGAAAAAAAAGTATTATATTCACACAGATGAAAAAGAAAAAGGTAAATAGCGTGACCTTTGAAAAAGTGCTGAAAAAATTTCGCGCATACGAAATGAAGAGGGCCGGAGGAAACCGGGCAATACAGGCCACTTTCGATTATTATAAACCAAGTAAGAAACTTTCGGAAAAGAAAAGGAAGTATTTCTATCTACGGTTTACAAACGCACCGGATATAAAGTATGATCCTGAAACTGATAAATTTATAGAAACTTTTTAAAGTTGAAACAGATGTTGAGCTGATCTATAAGACGCAATATCGCAGTCACGATCTTTTTTCTCACGATAGCACTACGGTTGAATTATTCCAATACTTTCCGGTATACGCATGTCCGTTATTAGATGGATCCCTTCAATAAATTCTTCATTCACTTTCTTCTCGGCAAGTTCTCTGCCATAAACTTTTGATTTATGTTTCGCCAATCTTTGATGATTATCGTTCGCAGGCAGTTTCTTGTTTTAAGCGCGGCCTGCCTTTTTTGCGGGGCAAATGCCCAAAGTGAAAAAGCCGGTGCTGATTTGAAGATAATTTTGATTCGTCACGCTGAGAAACCTAAGAAAGGAGATAACCTTACCTGTCAGGGCTTTAACCGGTCAGTTAAGTTACCCGCAATCATCCGGGAACGTTATGGAGTACCGGGTTATATTTATGTTCCTTCTATTGGACGCGGAGAATCCACCAAGCATTCCCGCATGTTTCAGACGGTGCTTCCCTTGGCTATCAAATACAATCTCGCCATCAACAGCCAGTTTAAAGTAGATGATTCCATGGGACTGGCGGCCGATATTTTGAAAAAGAAAGGTACTGTCCTGGTTGTCTGGCAACACACGGCAATTCCCAGGATCGTCAATGCACTTGGAATCAGGGGCACGCCTAAATGGCCCGAAGACGATTATGATAGCATCTGGACTATTGATTTCTCTGGCTCTAAACCTAAAATGAAAATAGAAAAAGAAAACCTGACTGCTTCTGAGTCCTGCGCGTTTTAGAAATATCGATTTTCAATTGAGTGATTGTCATGCCTAACCTTTTTATAGAAGCGCACATGCTATTAGCATTTGATACATCAAGCAATGTGATTATTTGCTTTTCAATATTGTCAGACACTTTCAGGGATTTTAAAATGTAATCTTGTCCAAGTGTTGCATTGTTGGGATTTTAAATTTTGCGGATTTTTAAAATAAATGTAACTTCTCGGTCACTCCTAACGGTCAGGTTCAAAACCTGAATTCTACACTATCTCGAACAATTCAAATTCGTCACGTGAAATTCAGGCTAACCATTTACGTGATCATGCCGCTGGTGTGGATTTGGATTGCAGGTGCAATTTTACCTGCCTGCAACAAGTCTACGCACTCAGGGATCGACACGGCTCACTCCACCATTACCACTCTTCTAAAAACGTCTGGCAGCTCTACCTATTTTTATTATGCAATGACCAGGACGGGCTTTGATGCTGTATTAAATAGCAACCTGGGGCCATTTACGGTTTTTGTTCCTACGGATCAGGCATTCGGGAATTCGGGATTGTCGAAGGCTTCTTTGGAGGCTTCCTCGGACAGTTCATTGAAAAGTATGTTATCGTATTTAATTGCCGACAAACAATTACTTTCATCTTCCATTAAAGCAACTGATCAGGAAACGATCGAATCCGATAACCAATCAGTCTATCTTACATACAACTCAAATGGATTTTTCATAAATGGAATTCCCATCGCCCGTGCTGATTTAGTCGCAAGCAACGGAGTAATCCAGTTCATTACCAGTTCAGTGCCTCAGCAGCCCAAGACCGACCTTTTTCATCAGATACATTCCGATACGACATTGACCTATCTCACTACTGCTTTGAACAGAGCTAGTACAAATGTGAGTGGGTTTGGACGCCCCAATGATTTCCTTGCGAATGTCGGACCCATTACCTTCTTTGCGCCAACCAATCAGGCCTTCCGGGCTAACGGTTATGCGGATACTTCCGCTATCAATGCTGCAAATCCGGATTCACTGGCATTGACAATGCTGTACCATTTCCTGCCTGCTATCTTGTTCAGCACAGACGTGCCAGGTGAACAAAGAAGTGTTACTTACTTAAGTTCTGATTCTGTACAATTCAACTTGTCGGGAGCTTCCCTTCAGGTCATTGGAAATCACAATACCGTACCCGCGAATGTGTTGAAAGCGAATACCATGGCAACTAATGGTGTACTATTTACCATTGATCAAGTTCTGAAACCCTGACGATATCTTCGTTTACAATACTCATATTTTCGATCTTCGATTTTGTCTTATTCATGGCCAAAAAAATGGTTTCTGTATCACTCCTCCGTGAACCCTGCAATCCACGCAGGAAGTGAGGGCGATCTGATATCTGTTAAGCACCTTATAGAGCAACGAGTAGTCATATGGATAAGGTCCTATTAAATAATTCGCCACACTGTCCTCTGGAATTGACCTTAATCCACAATCAGGTCCGTAATATGGTGTGTAGAACCAGGGGGAGAGATCCACATTGCTAACAAATATTCTAAGTTGGGATGAACTGCCGGCACTAACAAAACCTAAAACGGGTTCTTCAGGATTGGTGCTGCAATGCATGTTGCCCGCAATTTGAGTCGGCTGTGCATCAAAGAGAGTTCCCAACTGTTCAGAATTTTTCTTTAATGCCTGCCAATAGTCATAGGCTTCTTTGGTGATCACATATTGTTTGACCAAAGAGCTATACATCACACTGATTTTTTCGGATCCCTGCGGGATGAAAATGATTGGATTTTTGTAAATGATGTCCTTTGATAATTTGATAGAACTCGCAACCTGTATATCGGTGGAGGGACGGTTTAAATAGCAGTAGTATGTATATTGATCGGCCGGGCGCAAAATAATCTGCCCATTTATATAGTCAAAAAGTGATTGGTATCCGGAAGTATATTTCCATGTCTCAATATAATCCCACCGATAATACCAGCTATTGTTGTTCTGATCATGTGTATTAACATAAATGTGGACACCCAATGTGTCCTGGGTCCAGGTAAGACTGTCAATTGGCGGAGATATCTTCACAGGAATATAATCGGATAAAAACTGTTTCCCGTCTCGCGTTGCTATCCTGAGTTGATATAGCTCATTGGAATTTAAGTCAAGATGATCAGCCACATATTTTCCTGCGAACTTTTCCTGCAAAGGAAAATTTTCTCCGCTGACGCCGATGACTGTAACATTTGCTCCCGACTCGAGTTGTGAGGCAGGACTATCCAGGTTTCTTGTCCGGCTTAATAATATTGTTGTTGAATCTTGTCCGGCGTGAATGAATCCATCTACTACCAGGTAACTTGGGTTGTTCTTTGTGGCGGGCGGGGAATATGACTGCCTGCATGCGATGAATCCCGCCATCAGCATTAAAGCCAAGGCAATTCGTATATTTCCGGACACATGCATTAGAATTTCAGTAGTTTTTAAAATGCTTGATGAAAACCGTCTCCTTTTTTGTCAAAATAATTCTTCACTGTTTTGAAGCAAGATGATTTTAGGAGTTTGGACAACTCCTGATGGTTCACAAATGGCATGGTTTAAAGATCCGGATGGCAATGTGCTTTCACTAACGCAGTCCGCCACTCGCCGAGTGGTCTATGAATAAACCAATGACCAGCCAATACCTGCAATTCGAAGTGGGCGGGAGAACAACTTTTTACAGCGATCTCAAAAACGCCATCAACGCTTTTTTATCTTCTGCATCCAGACTCAATCCAAAATTGTGTCCTTTTACAGCAAATGGTTTATCAATATTTGGGTTAAAACCCGATGGCATAAAATCATTTTTCAGCCTTGCGGGGTTAAACAATTCTTCGAGTGTGGTGACATATCCGCCGTGAAGAAGTGCGCTGCGATTCCAAACACCGATAAGAGAGGGGACCTTATAATAACCTGTGCCACGACGGCTGTAGAGAGCGAGTTTTGGATCAGTATTTACACATAGATCAAATGTGTCTTTGCCCGCTTTATCCTGAGTGAATCCTGCAGCAGGAGTTAACCTGTTGTCGGAATAAAATGGCGGGGTATGACAATCTGAGCATTCTTCCTGCTCAAAAATAATTCTTCCTCTTGCAACCAGCTCCCTGGGTCCTTTGTCAGGATTGGCTAGTGGCTTTAATGAATAAAGGTATTTTGCCAGCGCATAGGCCTGGGCGTCAGAGAAGCGCGTATAACTTTGAAGTATAATGCTGTCAGGTCTGGGATCCGGCTTAAAGCCGCCGTAGGAATTGGTGTGTTCCATTTCCTGGTTTTGCGCTTCATAACGCATCATATCACTGATGTCGCGGTTGAGTGCAGCACCCGTGTGGTCAAGATATTTTCTTTCCTGCAGGTTGAACAGGTCGGGTATCGCGGTAGGTGCACCAAGAGAGCTGCCATGCCTGTGCATGACACCAGGCACTGTCGCCATGAAAATGCTGATGGCTTTTGAAGGCTCAGGCTTTTCCATAAATGCCTGGTCTTCGTTCCTGACCCAGGCAGCACTATAGAGGTAACGGAAAATGCCAATTTGGTAATCTCTGGCTGAGCTGTCGTTCAGATTGTACTGTTCAATATTGTTCTTTATCGTTTTGCCCCACCAGTGATCAAATGGAAAATTTCCCTGCCCGCCTTTCAACACGGAACTATCTGGCATGACGCGGTTGTGGCACTCGGCGCAGGCGAAGAGGCCTAAGCTAATTTTTCCTTTTTGGGTGACAACTAGTTGCAGGAAGGGAATAATTCCGTCTTTGGCTACTGGCGCATGAATGGATCTTAGCAAGTCACCCCACTGCTGAAGTGTTTTCATGTCTCCGGCGCTGTCCATAAAAGACTGGGTTACCATCGGCAATTCGTAAATCATTTCACCGGCTTTTACCCAATCAGCTTCTGATTTTATATTAGAAATGTTAAAAACAATTTCCGGTTGCTGCCCGAGCAGCCATGCATAATATCCCTTCGGCTCTCTGCCGGGCAGGTAGAACGGATAGGTTTTGTAACCGACCCGCTCGGGGATTTTATAATATAGCTCTTCAGAGATTTGCTGGATGTCAACCGATCGGTCTGCCAGCGGCATATAGCCGGATTTATATTTTTGCAGGTCCCATAGCCTGGGGATGTCCGGATCTCCGACAATCGCAAAGCCGGCGAGTATCACACTTGTAAAAAGTGTGATAGCAATGAGTGCAGGTTTTTTGTTTCTCATGTCTAACGAGAGTTTGACTCCGTGAATGAAGCAGAGATGGATTTTTTTGTATGCGGGAAGCCGGGAGTAGGGGGAATACTATTGAGACGGAAATTTTGTGTTGCTAGGGAACAGTGTCGCCTAATATACGAAAAAAGAAAGCCGTTGGCAAAAATTATTTCACGAAGAGCGTGGTAACACATTATTCACTCATCCTGATTTATATCGCGTTTATCCAAAAAAATATGTGCAGGAAAACGCCTGCATATATATTTAGGAGAAAGCAATTGAACATGATGGACGCGGAAGGAAACAGGCAACCATTGACAGTCATTATACAGTTCTGGTTTTGCCTGATATCCGCTGTCCTGTTATATGGTTGCATGGCAACAACCGGCAGGCTGCCGGACAAAACGGTTGACAGTGTAAAAATAAATACAGGCCCTTTCATGAACAAAGGCAATCCTATAATCCGCGACAAGTTCACGGCAGACCCAACTGCCATCGTCAAGGGAGGTACCGTCTATCTCATTACCGGGCATGACGAAGCGCCGATTGGCACAGAAAAGTACGTGATGCACGATTGGCTTTGCTATTCATCGACCGACATGGTTAACTGGACGGACCACGGAAGCATTTTTGCAGCAACCGACTTCAAATGGTCAGACGGTCATGCCTACGCTTCCAATATTATTGAACACTTGGGAAAATATTTCTTTTTCGCAGCCGTATCACACTCGACAATACCTGGCGCGGCCATTGGAGTCGCCATTTCTGAGGATCCAACCAAAAAATTCAAGGATGCCAGGGGTTCTGCCCTTATTACTCATAATATGCTTCCTCCAACAGACAATACAAAGGCCAATCTTGACCCGAGCGTTTTGATTGATGACGATGGCTCAGCTTATATTTTTTGGGGAAACAAAACCTGCTACTTTTCAAAACTTACACCCAACTTGATTGCACTGGATAGCAGCATCCAAACAATCAATTTGCCCAAGTTTGAAGAAGGAGCACATATTCACAAGCACAATAGCTGGTATTATTTGCTGTATGGATATGGCATGCCCGAAAAAGTTGCATATGCCATGAGCCAAAATATTTACGGACCCTGGGAGTTTAAGGGTATCGTAAATGACATTCCCCGCAATTGTGAAACAAACAGACCATGCATCGTTGACTACAAGGGCAAATCTTATTTCATTTATCATAACGGGACACTGAAAAATGGTGGCAGTCACCGAAGGTCAGTTTGCATAGACTACTTGCATTACAATTCTGATGGCACGATTCAAAAGGTGATAATGACAACTGAAGGCGTCAATAGAGATTAGGAACCGCAGCTGTAAGGCGAATGGCCCTCGACCAGTTGCAATTCTGCCTTCTTTTGTAATTTGGCCACCCATCATGACTTTAATTTTATTTTTACTAATTATTCTGGTCGGCATTCCGATCTTTCGGGGTTTGGTTTAAATCATTGGAGCAATGAAGACTGAAAATAAAAAGCTTACTTCATATCAATTTCCCTCAACGTATAAACTTTGCTTGACAGAGCTATTGTTTTTTCTGTTTCGTCTTTGCCATGACTGACACGGACAATATATTTTCCATCGTCAAGAGAACTCAGATCGAAAATGCCGGTATAATGCGCATCCCTGAATTCATTAGACCATAGCACTCCGTCTAAGCTTGAAATCGAAACCGTACACTTTCTCTTATCAAGATTGTTGACCCATACCTCCATTTTTGTTTGGGAATTATGATCTGTGGCAAATTCTACATGAAACAAAGTTTGGGAGGAAGCATTTGAAAGGTTTGTATAACTCTTTTGCGTGTCATTGCTTGACGGCATGGAAGTTTGTGCATCAGATGTGTTAAGTACAAAAATGCCTGCAAAAAAGCTGATGAGATGAATGAATCCTGGTTTCATAAATGAGGTTTTAATGAATGGAAGAATTAATAAACTGATTTAACCTTATGGTAGACAAAAGGTGAAACCTGCTTTCGTTGGTTTAAGAAAAATGATGTCATGTCAACAAAGACTAGTCCTTATTGCATTCTGTGTAGTTTCGCTTTGGGAGTTGTGAACATGCGTAGTGTCTATGAGCAGAACAAAGGACGTGCCATATGAAAATTTGCGAATTATCAATGAGTTGTGTGAGCGATACGAATCGTGCTGTCCGAAATTGTTCTGCTGATGTCCGGTTATGATACAAAGTTGTATCGAACATAGCAAGGCTTTAGAGCGCCATCCTCAATTGATTTGCAAAAATGATAAGGAGCCTATTCTCCAGTACGTATTGGTCTTTATTTTTTGTTTTTATTGGTTTGAGAACTGACCACTCCAGCAGCCATTTTCTTCCCATTTTGAAATTCCTGCTGATTTCTGGACAATGTACTACCGTTTTGCGCTTTTTCTTTGCGGGTTTTGCTTCAAAAAACGTAAAAAAATACTTCTTCTTACACAATAATTTTCTTTTTATCTAAGCTTTCCCCCGCACCAGAATATTTCTATTTTTAGCTGCATGAATCCTATCCTTAAAAACCTTGGCATTCCATTGCTGATAGCAGGTATTGTGTCATGTAAGTCATTATCCGCCCAAGACTCGGTTATTACTATTACCGAAGCCGAAAAATTATCAGATCAACTCGAATCATCCGTTGGTAATAGCAATCCGGAAATACTCAATCAATTGCTCAGTTTTCCAGAATTCATCAAGCGAATGAAATCACATAGCTCGCTTATCGACAATGTTGATACATTGACCAAGATAGCCCGCGCATTCGGCTTATTCAATATTGGTAACCACGAAGTGGAAATCTCTAAAAATGGTAGCTATCACCTGGTGCGCGGATATATGAAGGATGAAGAAATGCATTTACTCTTCCGTGCGTTCGGAGACGGTGGTTTGAATTATCAGGATATTACAATTGTAAAAATAAAGGCCGAAATAAAAGCGGTAGATATCTTTTCTTATGAGCTAGGACAACCTTACACTACTCTCTTTTCAGCATTATTAAAAGACAAAGAACCAGAAAACCAGCATATTTCCCTGACTGCAATGGACAAATATCTTAGACAATTTGAATATGGATTGAAAGTGAAAAACTATAGTGCTGCCCGATCGGCTTTTGAAAAGCTGGATGAAAACGCCCAGAATGATAAACCCGTTTTCCTAAAGTATATTCAAGTGTGCGAACATCTGGATTCAAAAACATATAGGAAAGCGCTTGACCAATATGTGGCTTTGTTTCCTGATGAACCCACTCCCTATCTTTTGATGACGTCAGTTTATGCAGACACAAAGGAATACGATCGGTATATTAGTGCTGTTGACAGGCTTGACACTCTTTTGTCTATTGATCCCTTCTTAAACTATTTCCGGGGAAATGTTGAGATGAAAGTTGGAAGTGTCCGGCGGGCTTTGGATTTCTATCAACAAGCTTTTGAGTTTGATCCAGGGGTCTGGCAGAACACAAAAGCGCTCGTTGCTTGCAAAATCGGCAACAATGAATTGGTGCAGGCTAATACGGTTATAAACCAGTATAAGCAAGTGCCGGGATATCGCAAAGAATTGGTAGAGTCGATATATCAGGAATATCCTGCTTTAAGATAACTTGATAGATAGTCCTTTTGTTCCCAGTTTCATTGAAGGCTGATTGGATACAATTCAGCCGGCCATTTGTGAAGCTTCGATCAGGTTTTGATTCGTCTCGAGCCAATAAAGGCAAAAATGATTCCCAAGACTAAACCAAAGCGAACCGAAGTATTCCAATCAATTTTTGTGACTCCATGAAATACGATGTTCCATAAAAAGCCTACGGCTACGCTCACCAAAAAAGCGATTGCAAAGAATAAAATAAACCTGACAATAATTATTTTGAGATTCATTTTTTTTTAGATGCCTTGGCCGCATGCACTTCCATAAAATTACGAGCATTCGCATGATTTAGTTGCTTAATATTTTAATATTCCGCGTCACGCGGCTACCTCCGAACATTAGTGTCCTTCTCACCGAGGTTTGCATGACCGGTTGCGGTTAGAATTTTATAAAATGAATTTCAGGCAATGAACCTATCATTTTGTTCACCGCAATGATTGAGTGAATAAATTTGCGTTTTACAGATAATTATGAAACAAACAATTGCACACATCGCCCTTGTTGTTCGCGACTATGATGAAGCCATAGAGTTCTATACAAAAAAACTTCATTTTGAATTGCTGGAGGATACCACATTAAGCCCGCAGAAACGGTGGGTGCTGATCTCGCCTCCCGGCTCTTCTGGGTGTTCTGTTTTGCTCGCCAGGGCAGCCAATGATCATCAATCCTCCAGAGTAGGAGATCAGACTGGCGGAAGGGTTTTTCTCTTTTTGCATACGGATAATTTCACGCGGGATTTTCAAAGTCTGCTCGACCACGGAGTTGAAATTGTAAGGCAACCTGCTAAAGAGTCCTGGGGAACCGTTGCCGTGTTTGCCGATCTCTATGGCAATCTGTGGGACCTCATTGAATCAACGTAGCGCCTTTGAAAGTCGATGGAAGAAGTATTTCGAGTGCAACCGCTGTTTGAAATAGGACCACGTCGAGGTCGTCTCCAACTTACACGTATAAATATTTCCGCTCAAATAATTTTGGCCACAAATGGAATTCTTGTCAATGAGTAAGATAGCAAAAATGAAAATATTACTGCTAAAGGAAATACAAAGAATAACTTAATTAGTGGCTCTATTGGAATTCCTTGCGCCAGCAATGATAAACAAACTAATACCAGCGGATGAAAAATAAAAACTCCATATGAAGTTCTTGCCAGCGTACTGGTCAATTTAGTTTGTCTGTTCAATCTGTGATAGGCAATTCCGAGTAATGCAACAATGATTGAAATACCAGTAATCATTTCCCATTGTGCAAAGAGTAAAGATGGCCATGTGAAATGGCCATTGAAGCTATCAAGGCTGAGATTTTCTTTTTTTATGAAAAAAACCATCAGCGGCAAAACAATGACTATTAATATTAATGCCAGGCGCAGCCATAGCCTGCTAGTAGCCAAAGAAATTTTTTCTAGCCAGGAGTTTCTGCACGCAATGATACCCAGGCTGAATAGTGCAATATATTGCGGAAAATAAGCGAGTTGAAAATTAAGTGGAAATAGAGTCCAGCCTATTGGGAAAATCCCGCGAACCAGCCAGGTAATAATACCAAGAATTATAGCAATTCCAAGAATGGCTTTGTTAGCAGGAAGGGAATATTTCATAACAGGGATTGCCTTTATTCTTCTAAATAGAACAAAAAACAATGTAAACAATAAGAGTGCTGCCACGAACCACAACACACCAAAATCTATCCAATGCCGGTAACCGCGCAGATATCCGATAAATGAATCATGCTCTCTTCTTCCATAATGTTCAGAAATGTAATTCAAAGTGGGGGATAAAATCATGCTGTAGAATGCTAGTGGAATGCCCAGTCTTTTAAACCTGTCTAAAAGAAACTTCTTCGTGCCCTTTCCTGTTAGAGATTTTTCAATAAAGCAACTTGACAGAAAGAAAATCAGCCCCATAAAAAAGGTCATGTTTGCTGTCGTGACCAGGGACATAAAGCCTATTGCGAGAGTATTGTTAGTCTTTTCGGTAAAATACCAGCTTCCCGGGGCTCCATAAGTTATAAAGGAGTGATGAAGCACCACTAAAATAATCAGCAGAGTCCGAAGATTGTCAATGAAGGCTATTTTATCAGTGCTTCTTGATTTTTGACTAGCCATTGAAAAATAGTAATAGACAGTTTCAATTTCGTGAAAGGGATTTTATTCATGGGTCTAAAAAAATTTAATAAGCATTTTTAGTACTTGTGAATGGAGCCCTCTAAATTTTGATTTTAACGCTTATGATATGCATGTCTTTTTCGCCAATATTTTCTAAAGCATGTGGTCGCAATGGTTCAGACCATATTGCAGACGATGGCGATGGTACCTGAGCAAGCTTCCGGGTATCAACCATTATAATACCTTCGGCGTCATACCTGATAAAATCCGACCAACTGATTACATATAATGAAGCCGGCCACTTGTGTGTATGCACCTTGGTAACCTGGCCGGGGGAAATGAAAGTATCAATTACCCGGACAAAATCGTTTTCCATTAAAAGCTTATGGTGTTCCGGCGCTGCGGTTAAAGCATCGAGCTCATCGGGCCATTCGGAGATATTAGAAGTTTCGTTGTACATGTGCGTAATTGGGGTGATCGGTAGGGTGACAGTCAAATTACAAAAGATAGGAATTACAAATGAAGAAAAGTGACCAAAGGAATCTTTCACAGATAAAATATCCAAAGCAATTGACTTTCTATGCCATTTTAGGTTTTATCATCATTAAGAAATCCCATGCGGCTTTCCTGATTGTTGCATTGAACAATATCACATGGGCCAGCAATACGATCCAGGCATTTGGTTGGGTGAGACTTGCATAAAGTAGAATCGAGATAGGGAAGAATGATTGATAGTAGTCCACCATTAATATTTGATAAGGCAGATTATCTGGCGCAACAACCAGCACGGTTCGTTGCCCCCACTTTTTATGACGAATCAACACCAAAGCAAAATATAGCATTAAGAAAAAGTATACGATAAACAAGGAGATCCTGAACAGGATGAAAGTGAAAGCAAACAATTCAATCGAAAATAAAATCATCGAAATCGTAGAAAAGGATTTGGGGTCGGTCCGTGTGGCAAATGTCCCGAGGTTTATTTGCAGGTCGTGTTTTCTGTCGGTGAATTGGTGGCATAGAATTCCTCTCAAACCATAAAAAAGTGACCATATGCCAAAGGCAAAAAACCAGGTCCAGTCAAGCGGTGATCCAGTAAATGAGTCAACACTGGCGATGATCAACAGACTGATAAAAACATGCGAGCCACACGCATCGGCAAGCGTTCCCCATAATCCTCTTTTTTTCAACCTTACAGGCGCAAATGAATATAGACTAAAAGAGATCCAGGGCAATAAATACAAAATGCGCGACAAATTATCCTTGAAGAAGAAAATCAGGAACAAGATTCCAATGATTGCGCAACAAGCCGGAATGATCCATCTCTTATTCACAGGTATTTTTGCCATCCTGTTATTTTTTCCTGCTGCGAGATCTTCTTCCATATCGGTGATATCATTAATAACGCTGACGTACATAGCGCCGACAGCGGTCGCAACCAATATCAACAAAAGGTGTGGAGCTACCTGGAAGAGAGGTGTTGTGGTTGACAAGGAAGTCGCGTATCCGATTGCCAGCAAGGGAGAAAGTTTATATTCCCACCATTCACCTGATCGTATGATGGCAAATATTTTTTTCATGCAGCGGTCCCATTTCGATTTGCCCTATTGAATGTGCTTCGATATGCTTTTTGGGCGAGCGCCTTGAACAAATGTCCTGATCGCAGGCGAAAAAATAATTCGCTGATCAGTGCTTTGTTCGATAAAGGAAACATTGATTTTCGAAAAGCCAGATAGGGACTATCTTGAGCCAGTTTATTTGTCGCTTCCGGTATCTTGTGCCAGGTCACTTCGCCGGGCTGCATTTCATTTTTTCGTGTAAGTTTTCCAGTTGCTAAAATAGATTTCCTGGACACCCATCCTGTATTGTATGGTGGATACCTTATTACTTCCAATTTGTCAAAATAAGGTTGTAGTATTTTGATGATATGTTCTATGTGTGGAGCTACAAGGTGTTCATGGTATTTGCCATTGGATTCCTGCCAGGTCCAGGTAACGCTGGTGACTTGTATATTGCCTCCAAACATATCAGCAGATGTATCGTATGGTATCGTTACAAACTCGCGCAAATCCTCGATATCAACTATTGGCAAAAACAAAGCGCCACCGGTTTTTGTCCAATTAGCGAGATTTTGGATTAGTATCTCCACTTCCTTTACCGTATTCAGGTAAACATAAGGCGTCCACATGCAACTCACCAATGTCCATGCATCATTCCATTCAGGATGCTCATCCCTGAAATCTCCCTGCTCAAAGAACAGAGCATCAGGATTTTCTGCCGCGGAGATTTTAATCATTTCCGGAGAAAGATCCATTCCTGCTCTCTGAATACCTGGAAACTGGCTTAAAAAATAACCCGTGCCGCATGCCACATCCAGCCATCTTGTTGATGAATTAATTAATCCTTTCAATAATTTGAGCTCGGCATCAGCGCTTACTTTACAATATGGATTGAACAGAAATCGCTCATTATATTCGCTCGCATATTTACTGTCGTATATCATTTGGATATCTTCTGTCCTCATTTGGCTGAATATTTGAATAGAAAAATCCTCAAACTTCTCCGGGAAATAGACTCAGATATTCTAATCCGTTAATAATTGAGGCGATTTTTTTTTCCTTATTTTTTTAAGTACTTTTTTTACATGGCGGTTCAAACCAAATATAATCACATCAGGTATAGCGGCTAAAGTGTGGGGTACACTCAGCATAACCGAATTCTTCATCAGTCGCAGTGACTGGGAAATCACGAATCCATCTATTACGTAGTGTTTTGCCAGCTCCACCAGTCCGCGCACTCGTCGTTTAATCAGGATATTGTATTCTGACCTGGTTAATTTTTCCTTGAACCGGTGCATTAATTCCTGCGTGTCTCTGATGTACAATAATTCCAGTAACTCGCTACGCCTGCGTCCATCAAATACATTATTTGTGTTAATGTGTTTGATCCAGTGCATGTCCATCGTGAATGCAGCAGAACAATTTTTAGTAAGCACCATGTCGAGCAACAGACACCAGTCATCCGAAATAATGATCTTTTCATTCCATCTGGAAACGATGGAAGATTTTTGAATGACTACTGACGAAGATGGTGAGGGACATGATTTGAGATATAATTTACGCAAGCTGGAAGAAGACAGCATCTGCCATTTTTCACTTCTGTTCGTTATAAAAGGTCTCAGAATTGCATCGCCCGACAAGAAATCTCCATTCCGGCCATCTGGAAAATCCTGTGACCAATTTGCAAAAACAAAATCGAGCTGATCAACTTCCAGTTTACGAACGCATGTTTCTAAGAATTCTGGCTTCCATTCATCATCCGAATCCAGGGATGCAATAATTTTTCCTTCTGCAAGTGATAGTCCTTTGTTACGCGCTGCTGCCTGCCCTGCATGACTGATCAACGCATAGTCAACATCCGGATAATTTGTCCTGATAAAACTCTCCGTTCCATCCGTTGAACCATCATCGACGACTATAACCTGGGTATTCTGATAGGTTTGTTTTAAAACACTTTTAATGGCATTGCCGATTTTATCTACCCGGTTATAGGTTGGCATAATTACGGTTACCAGCGGTTGATTAGTCATTGATAAGGGTTTTGAGCTGATTTGAAAAATCAAATTCCGGTTTCGCGGGCACTTTTTCCTGAATAAATTTCGCAGCTGCGTGGCCCATATTTTCCCATTCGTGTCTTTGATTCCATGCTCTCTCCATGGTGCTTTCAAATTGATCCTGGTCGATGTTGCCAAGAAAGCCTGTGACCCCATCCTCCACCAGTTCAGCAATTCCTCCAGCATTAGTTACAATTACTGTTCTGCCATTCGACATCGCTTCAACCATAGCCATTGGCAAACCCTCACTCCGCGACGAAAGGATCAATGCATGATGATCGTGCCAGATTGATTCAATATTGTTTGATTGTCCCGCGAAATCGATATTGGTTACGTTGAGAAGTTTTGCCATCTCCAGGAGTGGTTCTCGATCATCACCGCTACCGACGAACGTAATGTGAAGAGGTCTTCGCTTCCATTTGTCTTTGGCAAGAATCCGGATCAAAATATCCTGGCCCTTATCTAATAAGAAAAGCCGCGCTATGCAAGCCAACCTGAATCCATTCTCTGTCGACGGATAAGGAACAACCCGGCGCGATGTTTTAACCGGATTAAAAATCACTTCGCTGTTTGGCAGTCTTGTCCCCAACTGCTCTTCTGTCAATCGCTGATTATGTCTTGATACAAAAAAGTTTTTTTTCGCCTTCTGGTATGCTTCGATCATAAAGGAACGATCTTTTTTATCCGGCCAGTAAAAATCAACCGCTTTCTGGCTCACAATCACGTACGGAATTTCACGGATGAGGCATTGATGCGCATATAACAGTCCATCGAAATTAATCCCCTGTGATATCAATACCATCTCCGGCCTGAAATGCTCGAGGATTTTTTCCAGTCCCAGGTCCGGAGTTTTTTCAGCAGCCAGGTCCTTGGATTCAGCATATGCCTTTTTCGCCATTCCGACAAGCTTGTTGATGACACGCGATGGAAGTGACAAAGACGAACGATAATCTTTCAATGCAACCCCATGGTTTGCCATGTCCGAAAACCTATGAAAGGAAGAATTGATATTTTTCTTGTAGACAATAATTTCAAACCCTTCCGCTTGCAGATACGGAATGCTGCAGGCCCACAATTCTTCGCTTCCGCCCCAGTCGATAAAGCAGGTGCTAATAATTAAGATATGTCTTTTGGATCTTGACATCTCTTTAGTTCATTTATGCCGGGTTTAATTTGGAACTCTCTTTACCAAACAACAATGCGTAGTCGCCACGCATACTCAATAATTGTTCATGTGTACCGGATTGTTTTATTTCTCCATTGGAAAGCACATAGATATAATCAGCGTGAGCAACGGCAGATATCCTGTGACTGATAATAACTGCGGCTCTATCATCTATTCTTTCCCGGAAAGACTGAAAAAATTGGCGTTCAGCCAAAGCATCCAATGCGCTGGTGGCTTCGTCAAAGATGATAAGCTTTGCAGGGCTATACAAGGCACGCGCAATAGCGAGTTTTTGCCATTGTCCCATGCTCACCTCATGCCCGTCTTCAAACAGGCGGCCCATTATAGTTTGATATCTTTCAGGGAAAGTCTTTATATAGTCATTCGCACCGGATCGCTGTGCCGCTTCCATGATCGCTGATTCATCATAGGATCCGTCTATATTTCCAAAACGGATATTATCTGCGGCGCTGAAATTATATCTGCCAAAATCCTGGAAGACAATACTGATTTGCTTTCGATATTCTGAAGGATTGAAATGCCTGATATCGATGTCGTTCAGGGCGATGCTCCCTGAGGTCGGATCATATAGGCGTGATAGCAGTTTGATGAGTGTTGTCTTGCCAGCTCCATTCAATCCGACGATGGAAATGATTTTTCCTGCCGGAAATTTCATGTTGATATCGCGGAGAACTTGTTTATCAGTATGAGGGTAAGTGAAATTCAAATTACGAACCGATAAATTGATGTTGCCGACGGGAACAGGAACTGCGTTTTCTTTATCAGTGATGACAGGCTTGAGGTCAAATAAGTCAAACAGATTCGTGACGAAAATATTATTTTGATAGAGATTGGAAATGCAGGCAGACAAGGCTTGCATTTGCACAAATGATTGCGGAAAGATGACGAGAAAGAGTGTGATGTCCCCAACCGTGACGCGCCCGCTTGAAACACTTAGTGCGATATAGGCAACACAGACAAAAAAAGCGGAGGTGGCGAGAATAGTAGTTAAGATTTCATTGCCGGTACTTTTGCGAAGAATGTTCAGGCGCTGGGTCAGCAGTTTTATGCGGATGTTTAAATAAAGACTGCGAAAATATTTTCCGATACCCAGGCTCCGAACTTCTTTCGCTGATGTGTCCGAAGTGATCAGGTCACTGAGGTACAATGATTTTCGTTCCAAAGACGTATGATTCATTCTCCACTTGTATAACTTTTCAGAAAAACTGATCCGCACGAGCATAGTGGGAATTACGAACAATACCAGTAGTGGAAGTAGGAACCAATCAATAGACAGAAGCACGGAACCGAGCGCCAGCAGCATCATACTGCTTTTTACGGTGTCAGTAAGATTTATAACGATTGCATTAGGACGATCAGAGCCCGCTTCCTTTGCACGTTTCAGGGTATCGAAATAAGAAGGACTTTCATAGAACGATAAATCCAATTCTATAGCGCGCTGATGAATCCGGTCATCAATATACTCTGAAACACGCCCGGCTTGCACTTCAGCTGCAAAAGTTGCAATTGATTTTGCTATGGCATACAGTATGGAAGAAATGCCTGCGGACAGGATATACCGAACGAGCGAATCATTGGCATGCTTTGCAACCGCATTGATCAGCAATTTGAGAAAATAAAGAGAAGAAAAAAACAATCCGCTTTCCAGGATTACCATTATCAGCACGATGGCAGTCCATCTAGGTGCAACCGTCCAAACCAGGCCGATTGTCCGTTTGATGTGTAAATTGGTTCGCAGTCTTTTGAACTTCGCCAATACAGCATTAAGCATCTTACATACTTTATGTCGAAAATCAACAATGAAATTGCGGGGAGAATATTGGCTATTTGGCTCTGCTTAGGATTGCTGGAATGGAGAGGGTCACATGGTAGGCGATCACGATGGACAAAATAACGAAAAAAAAGAAAATAATGAGCTAATGAGAGGAGAAATTGACGAGGAAGTTGGTATTTCTACTCACTATCTACGGGGCACTGGAACTTCCCCGCCAGGTTGTTTCTTTTCCAAAGAGAATTCAGGGGGAAACACTTTGATCAAGCTCATATTATTCTAGACAAAAATTGGAATAAAAAGTTATTACGCATTGTTTTACAGTTGGTTCAAAAATGATATATGCGCAATTGCTGAAGAGTTTATTGTGAAATATTCAGAAAGGCTTTCAAAAATCGCTTCCGTTCACTTCTCATAGAGTAGGCAGAGAGATAACCTTGGGTTGGTCAGTTCAGGCAGATTTATCATGAAATAGCAAACTGTCACCTGGCGCCTCTGTCCGGTTAAACATGCCATAATCCCTGACAACAGATGCGATTCTCAGTCGATAGTCTTCAAAAATAAATTGTCTTCCCTTCGTTTGCGCTGCCCGATGTATTTCCAGGTTTCGCCACTTTGAAATGCTTTCTTCATCATTCCAAAATGAAAGCGACAAAATTTTCCCGGGATTTGATATGCTCTGGAATCTTTCTATGGAAATAAATCCAGGCATCTTTTCAAGCGCGCTTCTTAACTCTTCTGCCAATCCGAGGTAAGCATCCTTTTTTCCAGAATTTGGTACGACTTCAAAGATGACTGCAATCATATTGTTATTTTTTCTTTTAAAAGCAAGGTAATTTGTTTTGGCAACCGAAGATTGTATAAGGGCTCAAACGAAATTTTGTTTTCAACGATGTGGATTTGCCGGAATCTTCTTGTTAACCATTTAATTGTTTGAGCGGCCATCTGAATAGAAAATTGTGCTGCTAAGCAGGCATGGATCCCTGACCCAAAACTTATCATTGACGTGTTGTTGCTTCTGCATTCATCGAATTGATCCGGGTTCTTGAATTTTCGGGCATCCCTGTTACCGGCAGCCAGGAATAAAATAATAGATTGGCCTTTTTGGATCGTCCGGTTGTTGACGACGATATCTTCCCCGGCAATGCGCCTGGTATAATGAACCGGCCCATCAAATCGCAGCACTTCGGTTACATACTGTACATAGATTTGTTGTTCACAAATTGCTATTTTGTTTTCAGGCTTCAATTTATCAAGATGAAGCAGGACATTGCTCAATATCCCGCGAGCCGCCTCATAGCTTTGAATAAAAATGCCAATCAAGTTGGACGTGCAGTAATCAAGAGCATCTTCATGATTCATGTTAAATGAAGCCGAAATTTCATTTATAATTTCAGACAAGATGGGATTAGAAATGATATGATCTGATGTGATAGAATAAATACGGTCGGCGACATCGTTGATACGATCAATCTGAGATTTGGTTTTTACCGCACTAATAAGGCTTGTCAAAGACTCAATATTGTGGACAATGAATTCGGCATCTGACTTTTCAAAGAAAGTAGCTGACAATATTAAATGAAGAGGTAACTGTTTGGCAACCTGCCCAACCCAATCAATTTTTACTTCGACGCAATTATTTGGGAGCAGACCACCAAGGAAGGAGTCAACCATTTCTGTATTTACTATATTAAGAAGCAGATTCGCGGTTGTGCGGGCAACTTCGTGAATCGGCGGCCCGTTCAATCTCGCAAGTCTATTGGCGATTTTAGAAGCTGTTTGACTCAAAAGATAAAAATCCTCCTGCTTAATTGGTGGTATCAGAGCGGCAGGATGATGTAACAAATAACTAATATGGTCGTATCGGTAGGCGCCCCACAACTGATTATCTTCATCCCATATCAAGGAGTCTTCGATTAACCCTTCTTTGTAAAGGAAAAATGAATCATTGATTTCTGATTGTAAAAATAAAAGCTGCATTCCAAGGGCTATTTTTTACAAAATAAAATACCTTTATACAATAACAGTTCATTTTGCATTTAAATATGATTGTATGGAAGATCATTTTAGACAGGTCGCTTCATTGATCGGCGATCCAACGCGGGCTACTATTCTGTGGAGCTTGCTCGATGGACGTGCCTTGACTGCTACAGAGCTGGCCATGGCTGCCGATACTTCGCCACAAAATATAAGCATGCATATAAGCAAACTTTTGCAGGCAGGCTTATTGCAAACAAAGCACCAGGGGAGGCACCGCTATTTTTCCTTTGCCAATAAAGAAATCGCCTATGCCATCGAAGCCATGGCAACGATTACAGTTCGTAATGAGATAATAAATGAATCTTCAAAAGACGAAAATTCGGGCATTAAGTATTGCAGAACATGCTACGACCATTTAGCCGGAAAAGTGGCCGTTGAAATGACCGATATTTTCCTTCGCAGAAAACTCATCATCCAGGATGGAAATGAATTTGCGGTGACCAGAAAAGGGAAGGGATGGTTTTTCGACCAGGGGATTCAGGTCGACATACTGTCGCAAGCGAGGCGCTCACTTATTCGCCCCTGCCTTGATTGGAGTGAACGTCGATATCACCTGGCCGGCTCACTTGGGGCTGCTTTATTAAAGAAGATGGAAAACGAAGATTGGATTCGCAGAAACAAGCAATCAAGGGCGGTAATTATTACCGGAAAGGGGCAAAAAAAATTCTATGAATTTTTCAAACTTACTGTGTAGAGTTGATTGGCTCGGGAGTATATGGTAATAATTTCCTGAACCAGAGGCCACGAGCGGATTCGAACCGCTGTAAAAAGGTTTTGCAGACCTACGCCTAGCCGCTCGGCCACGTGGCCTTAGTAATTGACCGCTTGATTGATCAACTGCTTTGCTCAAATATGCAAGGGAATTATTCTAATCACAACATCGTTCGCTGATGAAGCGTACACGAAAGACGTAATTTGCAGTGAGGTAAATCATTTTGTAAAAATAGGTTCTTATTAGTAGTCTACCAAATTAGTAGACAAATAAATTTCTTTCATTTTTATTGCAAACCCAATTGGAGACATGGCGCCCTCCTGTAGTGTCTATGACAAGTATTGAAATGAATGAAATTTTTGAGCATGAAATCCTAAAAAAAATATCTTGGGTATATTTATGCTGATCAACCTGATGGCGAGGATAGTGAGATCGAATACGCTCCGTGATGTAAAGATTGTTGCAGAAAAAGATGGTTTGGGCATTAGACCTTCGTTTAAAGACAGGATCATTAAAGGTAATGTTCACAGGAAAACCGATCACAAACGGAGAAGGGATAACTGAATTAAAATTGAAAGCGCGAGAGGTAATTGATTTCGAAAATGCGCGTGAGTAAAAGCGCTCATTGTAAGCATGCCCGAATAAATAACGCCAGAGAGCAAAGAAAAAAAGCGGATTACTGTGTATCCGCTTTTTTTCTTTGGGTGTTTTCAACCTTTATTTGTGGAGCGTAACTCTCCCAATTTTGGTTTCTTCTCCAATGGATACCTGAACTCCGGTAATGGTTGAGTCCTGGTAGCCGTTGATTCCCTGGATCCAGACGGAATAAGTTCCTGCGTTTAGTCCCCTGATTTTAAATTCACCTTCTTCATCTCCATCAGGAAGCGCAAAGGCGGTGTCAGTAGAATTAAATGCTTTGACGAGGCCAAAGCCATTCTCAGGACCTACTTCCCCTTCAATTGATCCGGTATGTTTTTCAGAGAATACCCTCAGGGAAGGTCGGAGACAGAAAGAACTATCCTCCACTCTGATGGATCTGGCGACATTAAAGTCAACCAATAAATGGAAATTATTTGAAGCTATTGAATCCAGGCTTTCGTTTCGAAGGCATATAACTACCGAGTCTTTGCCACCGCAAATGGTAAGCGGTTTTGTTACACTATCAACCATGACGCTATTATCCGTACCAAGTATAATTTTTATTTGCTTAACCTTACCCTTAGGGATAAACGAAGCAGCTAACAGTGTATCTGTGCCGTTTCTCAATGTCATCAAATCATAAGTCCCTGGGTGAATCTGAAGGGTGATCCATTGTTGGCAGGAATCCGACCTCCTTCCATGATCATCATGATTGTCCCCGTCTCCGTTGTTTTCATCTCCCTGATGATCGTCATCGCCATTTTCATGGTGATCGCCATCTCCAAGTGAGCAGGAACTTTCGTCGGGGTCACCAAACCGGTGGCAAGTATCTACCAGAACCTGTACGCTTTTAATGTCAACCAGGACCTTTTGAAAGTTAAACGGACCATCGGTTAGGAATACAGAGAGCTGCATTTTTCCCGGCGGGATATTCGCCGAAGAACTGTATGATGATTCCTTATGGCATGCAAAAAAAATGAGAAATCCGCCAAGAACTACTAATGGTAAAAAGAGTCTTCCGAGTGTTTTCATAATAGTTGAGTTTGATAAACAGTAAATGAATGTCATCCAATTGACAGGTAAATCAATCAACAACGCCAATAACTGGTTTCAATGGTTACTTTTATTGAATAGTGGACTAACTAGGATAAAGTATAAATAGAAGTATAAAGTAGGAGATTAATAGGCTAAGCAAAAAACAGCAAAAAGAATGCCATTCACTATTTTGATATTGACATTAACATCTTTACTTCGGTTCTTTCCCGTAGTTGGAAATAAAAATGCCAACCGGCAACGCTTGGGCATTTCCGTTAAAAATTTTAGAGATAGGATTGAAAATCATTTCGTTTGGAATCCACAGAGAGTCCTTCAGTGACGTCTCCTGAGATAAAACTAATTCGGCGCACTCATCCCAGGGCGATTTCAAAAATATACAACAGTAATGGAAACCGTCCATCGGGCACACATGTTTTTGTCAGAAATACGATTAGGCGTGCCCGATAGAACGATTTCGCAAGTGCAAGAACAGTTCAATGATGATGCTCCATAGCGGTGGCCATATTTACCTTAAAGTAGGGCTTATAGGCTGCCAGCTTGTCCAAAAGGTCCTTGTTTTGTGCGATGATATTTGCCTTTTCGGTGTTGCCAGCGGGAACGATGATGAGGTTGAAAATCGAATGCTCTTTATCCAGGGTAAGACCGCTGTCGACGGTAAACGGGCTTTGACCGCCATCCCAGGCGCCGCCGATGTCTTTATCATCCACCCTGGGAGCATAGATCATATAATGTGGCATCACATCGTTAATAAATGTGCCGCCCTTGGGAACACGGTTTAACGGGCACAACATGTAAGATATACCTGTCCTCGAAGGAGCTTTATATGTGCCATCTTTCATTCGTTGCAGCACCGTATCTCTGATTTGTTTGAGGCTGTATTTTCCAGTGGCTCTCATGGCAGCCACATCGAAATACATCGGGACAAAGGTCTTTGCTCCTTCTTCATCAAAGCTGATAGACATATACGAGTCGCGGAAGAAATCTTCTTCCTCGATTTGAGTACGTATGACAAAGACGGTGAATCCATTAGTCCCCTTGCGTGCCAAATAATATCCTTTTTCAGGATCGAGAAGATAAACACTAGCTGCGTCGCGAAGGCGCGGAGGAAGCGAGCTTAGAGCATATTCTGTTTCAAGAGCTGGGGGCATTTTTTCAGCTATCCAATTCTTTGTCGACTGCCCGTAACTGGTGGAGATCCCCACCGCGGCAATGATTAACTGCGTGAAAAGTTTAGAGACTTGCATGTTTGTTTTTTTTTATAGTTGTTTGAATTCCCGTCGACCGCTAACTAGTTTTTGAGTAGTTTGCAGATCGCCTCCACCAAAGGCTTTGCATCAAAAAGTCGCTTCTTTCGATATAATGGTCCTACAAAAGATTGAGCGGGTTGTTGGCAAGCCAACTGAGTTTATTTAAAAATTCGTTCAGGCATTCCCGATAGAAGACCGCTCCAGCGTAAGAAAGCGCTAATGATGGTGCTCCATGGCTGTGGCAGTATTTATTTTAAAGCATGATTTATAGGTTACCAGCTTGTCCAAAAGGCCTTTGTTTTGTTCGATGATCTTTGCCTTTTCGGCATCGCCGGCCGGGAGTATGATTAGGTTAAAGATGGAATGTTCTTTATCAAGTAAGTTATCGCTGGGGCTGATGGCAAATGGGCTATGGCCCTCATC
>PSRA01000174.1 GCA_003175695.1 Bacteroidota bacterium
GGGAAAATCAATCACAAAAATTGTTCCGTTCATTAAAGATACAGGTATTAAATTATAACTGGCAAGATTAAAATTGGGAAATAAAGGGGCTTATGTTAAAATTGAAAAGAAGTCATGGCAATATTTACTTTTGTCTCCGGGATCTCAGACCGAAGCCGCTAATCAAAGCTTTGGTTGCTGGATGATGCCAATTTCAGCAGCCTGTCGTACTGTTCGGGAGTGATGTCATTGTAGAAATAATATACCGGATCAACTGGCTCACCATTTCTGTGGACTTCATAGTGGCAGTGTGGACCCGTACTCTTACCAGTATTTCCAACCCAGCCGATGATTTCTCCGCGTTTAACCTTTTGTCCTGGCCTCACTTTGATCCTGAACATGTGACCGAATAGTGTAGAATAGCCATAACCGTTATTAATCACAACATGGTTGCCATAGCCATTACCTGTATTTCCGGCCGTTTCGACAGTACCATTGGCTGTTGCATATATAGGTGTTCCCTGCGGTGCGGAAAAGTCGAGACCGGCATGAAACTTAGTGGTTTTATAAACGGGATCAATCCGGTAACCGAATCCCGAAGCAATTCTTTTGAGGTCTTTGTTACTTACGGGCTGAATCGCCGGAGTGCAGGCCAGCAGGATTTCCTTGTTCTTAATAAAGCCATTGATCTCATTGTATGATTTTGTCTGGAAATTGATCCGGGCATTCAGGTTGTTAAGAGTTGTCGCAATAGAACTGGAGAGATTGTCCTGGTCCATGCTTGATACCAGCTTGATTTCTTCCTGCTGCGCGAGTGCTTTGGCCCTGGCGCTGTCAGGAATGGGGTTGGCTTCAAAAATCGACCTGTAAACATCATTGTCCCTTTTTTCCAACTCCGTCATTTGGTCCTGTAGCTTCCTCACTTTTTCATTTAACACAAAATAATCGTCTTTTAAATTTTCATTCTTCTGCATCAATCTTTTTTCATTTGCAGAAGGAAAATACCTGTAAGCGAGGGAAACCAGGATGACGGCCGTGACAATAGATGCTGAAAAAAAACCTAGAATGCGTAAGAGGGTTACGCGCAGGGGCGTCTCCAGTTTTTCATATCGGAGCGTGTTCGTATTGTAGAAATATTTTATTTTTTTCATGCCCCGATCTCCGCTATGGGAAGCTATTCATAAATGGATTGATGAATTTTATTCTTGTTTAACCTGACGCTTTTTTTCTTATCCGTACCTTTGCACCGCTTCAGGAAAAACATGCAAGACTACAAATATATTTGTTAACCTGAACAAATTTCACTAAAGATTATGATGTTTAACATGCTGACCAGTGCCGAAATAAGGAATAAATTTCTGGATTTCTTCAAATCAAAAGGTCATACCATCGTCCCTTCAGCACCTATTGTTATTAAGAACGATCCAACACTTCTATTCACCAATGCAGGGATGAATCAGTTTAAGGATTATTTTCTTGGCAACAAAAAGCCCCAACATACAAGGGTAGCCGATACTCAAAAATGCCTTCGGGTAAGCGGAAAACACAATGACCTGGAAGAAGTGGGTGTGGATACCTATCATCATACCATGTTTGAAATGTTGGGCAACTGGAGTTTTGGAGATTATTTTAAGAAAGATGCTATTGCGTGGAGCTGGGAACTTCTGACTACAATTTACAGGATACCTGAAGACCGCATATATGTCACCGTTTTTGAAGGTGATAAATCAGATAAGATTCCGGAGGATGATGAAGCCTTGCAGGAATGGAAAAAATGGATTGATCCCAGCAGAATATTGAAGGGAAACAAGAAAGATAATTTTTGGGAAATGGGTGACACGGGTCCATGTGGACCCTGCACAGAGATTCATGTGGATTGCCGAATTGATGCTGAAAGAATGAAGATGGATGGACAGTCGCTTATCAATGCCGACCATCCCCAGGTGATTGAAGTGTGGAACATTGTGTTCATCCAGTTTAACAGGCAAAAAGATGGCAGTCTTCAACCTCTTCCGGCTAAACATGTAGACACAGGAATGGGCCTGGAAAGGCTGGTGAGAGTCCTACAAAATAAGCAAAGCAATTATGATACGGATCTTTTTATAGGCACGATTGCTGCGGTTGAACAAATTGTCGGGAAAAAATATGTTGCGGAAACCACCGGTGATCATACCCACATGGACAAGGAGTCAATAGCATTCCGCGTCATTGCAGATCATATCAGGGCTATTGCATTTACTATTGCCGATGGGCAGCTGCCTTCGAATACTGGTGCCGGTTATGTTGTGCGAAGAATTTTGAGAAGAGCTGTCAGGTATTATTACTCATATCTTCAGTATAAGCAGCCATTGTTATATCAACTATTACCGGTGCTTGCAAAGCAATTTGAACATGTTTTTCCCGAGTTAAAAAATCAACAGGACTTTATCTCGAAAGTTGTGCGGGAAGAAGAGGAGGCTTTTTTGAGGACACTCGAAAAGGGGCTGGCCAAAATAGATTCGATGATAGCCGGAATTTCTATGTCTTCAAGAGAGCACGAAGGCAAAATTGATGGTAAAAATGCGTTTGAACTATTCGACACCTATGGGTTCCCGTTGGATTTGACACAACTGATTGCCAAAGAGCATGGAATACACGTGGATGTAGAAGGATTCCAGCAGAACATGCAGGAGCAAAAAGAACGTTCCCGTGCAGCCACTGCCGTTGACACGGAGGATTGGGTCGAGGTTAGGAAAAATGGTGCATCTAAATTTATCGGATATGATTCGCTTGAGTCCAGGACGCGGATCAATCGCTATAGAAAAATAAAATCAAAGGGGAAGGAAGCCTATCAAATCGTATTGGAAACGACTCCATTTTATGCGGAGAGTGGAGGCCAGGTAGGGGACACGGGTCTTATGCAGTTCGGATCCGAATCGGTGCGTGTAATAGACACAAAGAAGGAAAATGATTTGATCATTCATTTTACACAACAACTTCCGCTCGGTATTGACAGTGAGGTGGTGGCCAAAGTGGATGCAGACAAGCGTAAAAATATCGCTGTGCATCACACCGCCACTCATCTGCTGCATGCCGCTTTACGACAAGTGTTGGGAACACACGTTCAACAAAAAGGGTCTCTCGTTAATGAAGAGCATCTTCGATTCGATTTCTCACATTTTGCAAAGTTGTCAGAAGATGAAATTGAGAAGATTGAAAAATTGGTAAATGAAAAGATCAGGGAGAATATACCAGTTGTCATAAAAGAAATGAAGAAAGAGCAGGCGCTTCAAATGGGCGCTATGGCATTGTTTGGCGAAAAATATGGCGACATGGTTAGGGTAGTGATCATTGATCCCAAATATTCTGTCGAATTGTGTGGCGGTACACATGTTGCTTCGACCGGAGAACTCGGATTTTTTCTTGTCAAGCAGGAGACCTCCGTTGCAGCTGGCGTGAGAAGGATTGAAGCAGTGAGTGGCAAATCTGCCGAGAACTATGTTTTCGAGCAAATGGAAAAATTGCAAGCTATTCGGGAACTAGTCAGGAACCCGGCGGACCTGCTTAAATCAATTGAGGCGCTTGCCTCGGAAAATGCTGAGTTGAAGCGGAGAATTGAATCCCTTGAATCGAAACAATTAGTATTGGTTAAAGAACAATTGCTGAAACAGGTAAAAACGGTCAATGGAATAAATTTCATTGGACAGCAGGTTGAAGCATCTAACTCGGATGCCCTCAAAAAGCTTTGTTTTGATTTGAAAAGCGACTTGGAAGACTACGCGATCGTTCTCGCCGCCAAGATAGAAAATAAGGCGAGCGTCATCATTATCTTCGATGAGGAATTAGTTAAGCATAAAAATCTTGATGCATCAAAGATTATAAAAGAAAAAGTAGCCCCCCTCATCAAAGGCGGGGGCGGAGGTCAAAAAAGCCTCGCCACTGCCGGCGGTCAGGACCCGTCACAGCTTCAAAAAGTAATTGACGTGGTCTTATCTGTTTTGCAATAAATGGCTTTATTAAAGAGCGGAACCGGGCGGAAAATGCCGCTTAGACGCCCGCCGCCTTATTCCTTTCAGTCTGTCTTAAGAGTTCGTTAAAAAGAATATTCAGTTCACGAAATATTTCGTAATTCAAAAAAATTACTATATTTGAAATACGAAGGTTGACGTAGTTATCTTTTATTCAAAAATCTTACAAATGAAACAGAATATTCTCCGCGTTTTTGGAATGGCATCTTTTGTATTGCTTGCACATTTCAGCGGATTCGCCCAAAGTGATAATAGCAAGAAGGATAATGATGATCTGACACCAGGCCGCAATCGCGAACGTGATGAGATCATCATAAAAAGAAAAAATGACAAGGACAGTAAGGTAACCATTGAAATCAAAGGTGGCCAGGTTCTGATCAATGGTAAACCGGCCGATGAATTCCAGGACGACAATCTCTCTGTCAGAAAAATAAGGCCAGACGAAAATGACATTTTTGTAGGACCACGTTCTCCATTCCGTGGTGGCTGGAGTTATAATGGTGATGAACTGGCAGATTCAAAAGTTGCATTCCTTGGGGTATCTTCTGAAAAATCAGATAAGGGCGGAGCCCAGGTTCTGGAAGTGACAGAGGGAAGTGCAGCTGAAAAAATAGGCCTGAAAAAAGGAGACATCATTACCAGAATAGACGATGTGAAAATTGACGATCCATCAACTCTCACTACAACTGTACGCAAGCATAAACCCGATGATAAAATAGTAATCACTTATGTCAGGGATGGAAAAACTCAGGTGGCCACGGCAACATTGGGCAAGAAGGAAATGGTCAGATCGTTCGATTTTAAAGTGCCGAATATGAATGGGGACGAATTCAAGTTGATGATGCCACCTCACGGCCCCGGTGCATACAACTGGAATTGGAATAATAACAATTCAGGCCCGAGGCTAGGTATCAAGGCACAAGACACTGAAGACGGAAAAGGCGTGAAAGTGTTAGATATTGATGATGAATCAGCAGCTGATAAAGCAGGTGTCAAGGAAGGCGACATTATTACGCAATTTGATGGCAAGGAAGTAAATAGTGCAAGTCAGCTGGCAGAAATGGCAAGAGCTGCAAGGACCAAACCTTCGGTAAAATTAAAATTGAAGCGTAACGGGAGACTGCAGGATGTGGAAGTTAAGATTCCGAAGAAACTGAATACTGCGCAGTTATAATCTACCGTTAAGTGAAAGCATTTTTTACGAAGGATGCAGGAAGGCCACAAGTTGTGTTCTTCGTGTATCCTTCGTGCTTTTTATGGCCACTGCCCCAAAATTTTTGCAGTATTTTTAATTCAAAATTCTGCTCATGCGAAACGCTGCAATACTGCTCCTTACTTTGTATATATCAAATTGTACCGGCCAGGTCTACAAGTCCGACCAACCCCTGGCACACACTTTTTCAATCGTAGCGCGTGATTCGATAACCGGTGACATGGCCGTCGGCGTTCAAAGTCATTGGTTCAATGTGGGCGCAGAAGTCCCCTGGGCCCAAGCCGGCGTCGGAGCAATAGCTACCCAATCATTCATAGACAAATCATATGGTTACAAGGGCCTCATCCTTTTAAAACAGGGATATTCTGCACAACAGGTATTAGACAGCCTGGTTGCTGCAGATCCCGGCAGGGACGTCCGGCAGGTCGGCATCGTGGATAGCAGAGGAAATGTTGCCGCGCATACTGGTAAGGGTTGCATCCAGTACGCTTCCCATATTAAGGGAGCAAATTTTACTGTACAAAGCAATATGATGTTAAGTGACCAGGTATGCCAAAGTATGGCCAGGGCTTTTCAGCAATCAGCTGCCAAACCGCTAGCCGAAAGAATTCTTAACGCCCTTGATGCAGCACAGGGGGCTGGTGGCGATATCCGGGGTAAACAAAGTGCGGTACTGATTGTCGTGTCTGGCAAAGCGAGCGACAAGCCGTGGAACGACAGGAAAGTCGATTTGAGAGTGGATGACAATGAAAAACCACTTACAGAATTAAGACGTCTGTACCTGCTGCACGTCGCCTATGAGCATATGAACAATGGCGATCTGGCCACTGAAAAAAATGATATGGTGAAAGCCATGCAGGAATATGGTTTCGCCATGAAGATGTTTCCCGACAACCTGGAAATGCAGTATTGGGCAGCCATCACGCTGGCCAATAACAGACAGGTTGACCAGGCTATTGCTATTTTGAAAAGGGTATTCGCCGAGGATAAGAATTGGAAGGAGCTCACACGGCGCTTGCCTTCGGTTGGCCTCTTGACTGTTAAGCCCGAAGATCTCAAGAGAATTCTCGATTTATAGGCGATTTGACGATACTGTGTCCTATAGCTAGGTTGTGTAGGACACGGTCCTTTTATGGTCAGTTGTCCATATACAGACAGGGAATCAACCTTGAATCAATTAAATTTGCAGATTCTGCAATGCTAAGAATGGAAAATAATTTAATTAAGTGAATGACAATCAATGCTGAACAATATGAAGTGGTTGTAGGGCTCGAAGTTCACGCGCAATTATCGACGCGTAGTAAACTTTTTTGCGGCGACGATGCGTCATTCGGCGGTGAACCCAATACGCACATTAGCCCGATAAGCCTTGGTTATCCCGGAACGTTGCCGGTGTTGAATGCCACGGCAGTAGAATATGCGATTAAAATGGGCCTTGCCTGTCATTGTGAAATTGAGAGGACCAATTATTTTGCCCGCAAGAATTATTTCTATCCTGATTTACCCAAAGGATACCAGATTTCTCAGCATACTACTCCGATTTGCATTGGCGGTTTTGTGAAGATCAATACGTCAGCGGGTGAAAAGAAAATCATCCTGAACCGAATTCATCTCGAAGAAGACGCTGGAAAAAGTGTGCACGATCGGGATCCTGAAAATACCTGCCTCGACTATAACCGCGCTGGTGTTGCTTTGATTGAAATTGTCACTGAACCCTGCATTGCCAACGGTGACGAGGCTTATGCCTATTTAACGGAACTCCGCAAGCTGCTCCGTTTCCTTGAAGTTTGCGACGGAAATATGGAAGAAGGCAGTATGCGATGTGATGCCAATATTTCCATTCGTAAAAAAAATGAAACCAGGCTGGGGACCAAAGTGGAGGTGAAAAACCTCAATTCGATCCGTAATGTTAAAAGAGCAATTGAATTGGAAGCCAATAGGATGATCGAATTAGTGGAGCATGGTGGAACAGTGGTTCAACAAACCAGGAGCTTTGATGCGACAAAAGGTACCAGCTTCGCCCTTCGAAGCAAAGAAGAGGCCAATGATTACCGTTATTTCACGGAGCCAGACCTGCCGCCATTTGTTATCTCAGAAAGCTATCTTGCAAAAATTCGAAGCGAGATTCCGAGTCTCCCGGAAGAGTTGATTGCAAAATTCACAAGCGACTATCAGCTGACCGATTATGATGCACGGATTATTTGTGATGACAGGGAAACTGTTTCATATTTTCAGGAACTAATCTCAAATACCTCGCAGTATAAAGCCGCCGCAAATTGGGTGATTGGCCCCGTAAAATCTTATCTGAACGAGCAAAATATTACCATCTCGGCTTTTCCGATTCAACCATCCAGGCTGGCCAATTTGATGAAGCTGATTGAAGAAGGAAAAATCAATTTCTCGATAGCCTCTTCCCGGATTTTTCCGGAGATGATAAAAGACCAAAAGGAAGAACCAATTGATGTTGCCACGCGACTCAACCTCATCCAAAGTGCGGATAGTAACGAGGTGGAAGCTTGGGTGCAGCAGGTATTGATGCGCATGCCTGATAAGGTGGAAGAATACAGAAAAGGAAAGAAGGGACTGATTGGCCTTTTTGTCGGTGAAGTAAAGAAAATTTCCAAGGGAAAGGCTGATCCCAAACTCACCAACCAACTCCTGCTCGAGAAATTGCAAAATTGAGTGAAACATTTATTAATCAGAAACCGGTTTTATATGACCAGACATTTTGTGGTTTTGATGCTGAGTAGCCTGTTAATCATTTCATATTCTTGTAAGGAAAAATCTAAGAATGCTTTCCATGTTACAGTTGCATATACCAATGCAGACAAATTAGGAGCTGATTTGCCTCCGGGTAAAACCGTCGAAATGAAGGCATACCTGGAAGAAATTCCTTATGGAAAGGATGCTGCGCCAATCATTTTAGATTCCAACAAAATCTCAGGCAATGCAGGATCCTTCGTGTTGAGTGGAAGCGCGAAGCAGCACTCGATATATGAAGTTGTTTTTGGCGATAACACCCTTGAAGTTCCTTTGATCAATGACGGCAATGATATCAAGTTGAATATTGACCTTGGTAAACGGAATGACTTTTACCAGGTCGAAGGATCTCCTGCCAGCAAGCAGTTGCAGGAATTGATGGATAATGTGGGCCGGAAAAATTACATCATCGAAAAATCGTTTGCCGAACTTGACAGCCTGAAACGCGCTGGTGCACCGGATTCGGTGATGCTCAAATCAACAGAAACCAAGAATGACGCCATCGTTGATCTGAATAACTACCTGAAAAATTTCATTAATAAGACTACAGATCCTACGCTCGGAATTTTGGCATTGAGTTGGGGCAGAAGTCTGTCAAGAATTGATTTTGAAAATGCACTCAATGGACTGGTCGCAAGGTATCCTGACAATGTTGTTTTACAAAATATGAAGAAGAGCTTTTTGCAGCAGAGTCAGGCAGAACATCAACAGCAGGAAAACAGTTGGGTGGGTAAGCAGGCACCTGAGTTAAATCTTCCGGATGCAAATGGTAAGAACATCAGTCTGGCATCTTTCAAAGGCAAATATGTGTTGGTGGATTTTTGGGCGAGTTGGTGCGAACCCTGTCGAATGGAAAATCCCAATGTGGTAAAGGCCTACCAGCGATTTAAAGACAAGAATTTCACTGTTCTCGGTGTTTCCATTGATAGTAAGAAGGATGCGTGGCAGAAAGCAATTAAGGATGACAACCTGACCTGGACTCATGTCAGTGATTTAAAGTATTGGAGTAGTGCTGCCGTCCAAATTTATAAGTTCGATGGAATACCGTTTAATGTGTTGATCGATCCGCAGGGTAAAGTCATCGCCGAAAGTTTGCGTGGCGACGGGCTCGAGAATAAATTAAACGAAGTGTTGAGCGAAAACAAGACGAAAGACATCTCGAAAGAAAGTAAGCCAAAAGAAGAGTCAAAATAATTGGAGATTCCCCCGGCAACGAACGTGCCGCCCTGCTTGCATTTTTGGAATTGGTCACTAAGGAAACTTTGTAGAGTCATTTGTGCAACCTTCGTGACCCACAATGATCCGAGCTTCAAAAGCATTCGAATCAGTTTACTTTTTAATTCCCGGGCTCCTCTTTCTTTTTGGATTAAGCGTCATTATAATGGCAGGAAGGAATATAAGATTAGTTAGCGTGGCCATGACCAGCGTCAATGAAGTCAGCCATCCCAAGGCTTTTGTTCCTCCAAAACCACTGAAGACGAAAATCACAAATCCAGCAATCAACACGAGAGAGGTATAAATAATACTAATGCCGGTTGTATGAATGGTTTTGACCACGTTATCTTTCACACTTGATTTTCCTTGCACTGACTCCTGTTTATAGTTGACAAGAAATCGAATGGTGATATCGATGGCAATTCCGAGTGCCACGCTGAAAACCAGGACCGTCGAAGGTTTAAGACGAACGCCCGTCCAGCCCATGACACCCGCCGTTATGACGAGAGGAATCACATTTGGAATCAGCGAGCACAAAAGAATTCGGAAGGACCTGAACAAATAGAGCATACAGGCAGCGATCAGCAGAAAGGCCCAAAGAATACTTTGAGTAAGGCCATTGATAATAAATGTACTCCCTTCCAGAAATGTTACACTGCTTCCCGTTAACTTGACGTTGTATTTTGCCGAATCAAATAATTCAGTGGATTTTGATCTGATATTATTCAGGATCTCCGGAAGCCTTTTGCTCCCTACGTCAGCCATGTTGACGCTTATTCTTGTTTGTTGTCTGTTGCTATCAATGAAACTATTAACCAGCCTTGTGAAAATTGTTCTTCTCGCGCTGGTATCCGATTTCATATTAATGTAAGGCGCAACAAAGCTGACATCAAATTGATTGGGTAGCGCGAAGTTGGCACTGTCTCCTCCATAATAAGCCTGACGAACAAATTTTAAACCTTCAACAACAGATAAAGGCCTGGCCATTACAGGGCTGGCAGCAATGTACTTGGACAGTTGATCAATCTTATCAAAAGTTTGAAGCATATTGCTTCGCAATCCATTTTTTCTTCTTGTGTCGACTACAATTTCCAGGGGCATAACGCCTTTGAAATTCGTTTCAAAAAATCTCAGATCCACGTAAACAGGATCATTTTTTGGTAAATCGTCCACTATAAATCCTTCTGACCTCAAACGAAACATGCCGAGCACGGAAATAATCACCACCACCACTGTGACTCCATAAATGAGGCTCCGGTGGTTCAAGGACCATATCTCCAGCTTGTTTAATATGGCAGCCAGCCATTTGTTGGAGAGATAGCGCATGTGCCTTGGCTTTGGGTCGGGGATAATAGTCAATGCGGCTGGGATGAGCATCACTGATATCAAGAAAAGTAACATGATATTGATACCCGCCACCATTCCAAATTCCTTCAATATGGCGCTCGCAGTTAAGGCAAAAACGCCGAAACCAATTGCAGCAGTCAGGTTACAAAAAAACGTCACCACGCCCATTCTTCTGATCATTTCATATACTGCTACTTTTTTGTTCCCTGTTTCCCTATAGGCTGTATGGTATTTGTTAAAGAAGTAGATGCAATTAGGGATTCCAATAACTACGACTAACGGTGGTATAACCGCGCTGAGAAGAGTAATTTTATATCCGAAAAGAACCATAGTTCCAAGGCTGAAGACTACGCCAATCAAAACGACAGCGAGAGACAGAAGCATGGATGTTATACTTCTGAAAAACAGCAACAGGATTAAGGCAGAAAGCACCACAGATGCAATCAGGAAGCCTTTCATTTCTGCAGCTTCTTTGGTGGCGAGGTTAGTCCGGATGAGTGGTAACCCGCTGTAATGCATCTGAAATGCGTGCCGGCCTCCGAAAGCATTTCCCGCTTCCGTAATCGCACCCACAACTATATTTCGCTCCGCTGAATTCAGCACATTCTTATTTATATTAATGCCCATGAGATAGGCATGGGTTGTTGGGTTATACAATAGATCCTGGTAGAAAGGCAATCCGAAGAAAATACGGCTATCGCTATCAAGTTCTGACTGATTGGAATAACGATCTTTAAATATTGGTACGGCATTGAGTCTTTCCAGTGTGTCTTTCTTTACCAGGTTAACAGAAAGTGGAACGCTCAGAATTTGTTCAACTCCGTGGATTTGTCTTATCTGTTTGTTTAGTTCGATATAGTCATTAAAAATGCTTTTATCGAATAAACTATCGGTTTGAATACCGATAACCAGCAAATTACCATCCTCTCCAAATGTTTTCCTGAATGTCTGGTATTCAACGTATTTCGGATTGTCAGTCGGAATTGCCCGGACAAAGTCATAGCTCATTTGAACTTTAGAAGCGTGATAGCCCATGAAAGCAGTAGCGGCAACCAAAATGAACATTAAAACCAATCTGAATTTTAGAACAAAGCGAGCTATGTGATCCCACATATTAAAGGATGGATTTGATTACAAAAATCGATTCAGATCACAAAGAAACTTATTTTAGACGAATTTTGAGGAAGCTGACGGGGATGGTCAGATTGAAATTTTAATGAGGCAATGATTGTGATCGCCTGGAAGTCCCGATTATATTCTTGCCAACCACGCGCTGGATATGACACACAAAACAAAAGGTATTGTTCTAAGGACTGTTAAATATGGCGAGACCAGTGTCATCGTATCGATTTTTACAGAATTATTTGGGTTGCAGTCATATTTGGTCAATGGAGTAAGAGTTGTGTCAAAAAAGTCCACCTCCAAAGCAAGCTTCTTTCAACCAGCAGCAATTTTAGACCTGGTAGTGTACCACAATGAATTAAAGAATTTGCAGCGTTTGAAAGAATTCCAATGGGATCATCTATATACGCACATCTTTTTCCATGTAGTAAAGAATGCTGTTGCGATGTTCATGGTTGAGCTGCTGTCGAAGTGCATCAAACAGCCAGAATCAAATCCGGATCTTTATCATTTCGTTGAAGACGCATTTATTCATTTGGACGGGGCGGATGAAGCAGTAGTGGCCAATTATCCTTTATTTTTTGCTTTGCACCTCGCTTCATTTTTTGGGCTGCGGATCCAGGATAATTATGCAGAGAACCGGCATTTTCTGGATTTGCGCGAAGGTCTGTTTGTTTCACAGCGCCCCACACATCCGGATTTCCTGGAAGGCGAGTATAGTTTGCTGACTTCAGAACTTCTGAAAGTGATGCAACCAGGCGAGTTGGCTCAATTAAAGCTTAATAAAGACAAGAGGAGAATTTTGCTTTTTGCTTTCCAGAACTTTTATTCCTTCCATGTACAGGAGTTTCATGGAATGAAAACAGTCCCCATTCTCCAAACCATTCTGAGCAATTAGCGGTTAGGTTGCCCTGTTACAGCATCTTTCTTACTCGTGCATTTTCTGAAAGGTGATCCACGAAGGTTGATTCGATCAGGTTGATCCCTGGTTTTTTCCCAGCCGAAAAACTTCCGAATTGTTCGCTTATACCCAACGCCGCCGCTCCCCGGCTCGTACACCATTGCAGTATTTCTTCAAGCGGAATATTTGGAAAATGTTTTGATAAAGTTTGAGCCTCCTTCAAAATGCTCAGCTGGTGATTGCTGGCAAGGCTGTCCGTTCCTAAAACAATGTTGCAGTTAAATTTTCTAAAAAGTTCAACTGGCGGGAGTTCATTTTCTATGTACAGATTTGCATTAGGGCAAAGGCAAAAGAATAATGCATGCTGGTGGTCAGATCCATGGAAAGAATTTATGCAATATTCCAGGTCATTTTGCGAGGTAAATGTATTGTGCACCAGGATCACGCGTTTGGCAGGTGATAATTTTGAGAGACAGGATTGAAGGCTGGATTTGTGTGTGGAGACGAACCCGGTGTTTTCAATTTTCATCAGATTGTAAAGACGTAAGAATTCTCCCCTGCCATTTTCGAACAATTCATTTTCCTGCGCAGATTCCTGGTTATGGATTGTTGTTAAGCCGTTATAATAGGGTTGAATTTTCTCCCATAATTCATCTGACACAGAATAGGGCGCATGAGGAGCCATGGAAAGTCCGGCCTCGCTATGAGATGAAGCGTTTAATTTGCCTTCAAATACTTTCGCGTATTCATCATAGAAAGACTTGCTCTTCTCAAAGCGAATATCAGCAATGGCAGGGTTCCATCCGGACACCTCGATGAAGTTATGGTAATAAAGTCGTCCATTTTTTTTTGCTGCGATGCTATCAGTGTTGTTGCATATGTCGCCAACAGCGACGACGCCGTTCATCAAAAGTTCATTTTCGGCGCTAACCATCGCGAGGAAAATTTCCTCCTGTGGAAAGTCTCTTTGTGTAACCACTTTAAGGACAAAGTCGATCAGTCCTGTGGCCGTAGGAATCATGCCTTTCATATGGCTTAATTCCAGATGACAATGACAATTGATGAAACCCGGCGTAAGAATGCCCCTTAATTCCTCAATATCAGAACCAGCTTCAGCGATTGCAACAATAGACTTGATGCGACCATCCTTTTCCGTAATAAGTACGTGGTCATTACCCAATAATTCTCTACCCGTGAATAGGCGATCTGCCCTAAATTTTCTATAAGCCATTCAATTGCGAAACGATTAACTTTGCAAACTTTTATTTGGTTTCTGCATTGTAATTGTTAAACCCGATGTCAAAAGTAGAGTAATATGTCCTGATCTTCCGGTGAATTGATTTGGTATGTTGCTGGGAATCGGACATAAAATGACAAATTATGGTAGAAAAATTAGAGGCAATTAAAGCACGTTTCGAAGATCTTGGAGTGGCTCTAACAAATCCTGAGATCGTGAATGATAATCGAAAGTTCAGCACGATGAGTAAGGAATACAGGAGTCTTGAAAAGATCGTTCAATCTTATGAGGAGTATAAGCGATTGTTGGATGACATAGATTTTAATAAGGAAGCATTGAATGGAGACGATGCTGAATTGAGAGATTTGGCAAAAGTGGAAGCGCCTTCGCTGAACGAAAGGAAAGAAAAGCTTGAAGCGGATATCAGGCAACTATTGATCCCTAAAGATCCACAGGACGAAAAGAACGCGATACTCGAGATCAGGGCTGGCACCGGTGGCGATGAAGCAAGTCTTTTTGCCGGAGATCTGTTACGTATGTATTTGAAGTACAGTGAAAAGAAAGGTTGGAAATCGGCAATACTCAGTGAGAGTGAAGGGACAGTGGGAGGCTACAAGGAGGTCCAGGTTGAAATAACTGGCGACGATGTTTATGGAACGTTAAAGTTTGAAAGTGGGGTTCACCGCGTCCAGAGAGTTCCGGATACTGAACAGAGCGGACGAGTTCATACTAGCGCAGCCACCGTTGCCGTAATGCCAGAAGCTGAAGAAGTTGATTTTGAGTTAAGAGACAGCGATGTCAAGATGGAAACTGCAAGAAGTGGCGGTGCGGGTGGACAAAACGTCAACAAGGTCGAAACCAAGGTTTTATTAACCCATCTTCCGACGGGCACAGTCGTCGTCTGCCAAACCGAAAGAACCCAGCTCGGTAACCGGGAAAAAGCTATGCAAATGCTTCGAACAAAACTATATGAGGAACAGGTAAGAAAGCAGGAGGAGGAAATTGCAAGGCATCGGAAAAGCCTGGTAAGTACAGGTGACAGGAGCGCCAAAATAAGGACCTATAATTATCCTCAGGGCCGGGTGACAGATCACAGGATCGGGCTTACGGCTTATAATCTTTCAGAAATTCTTAATGGGAATATCCAGGAATTTATCGACGCATTGCAATTCGCTGAAAATGCGGAGAAAATGGCGAAGCAAAATTAAGGCATGACCCAGGATCCAGATTGTTCAGGAAATATATCCTTAGGTTGGATAACTTTATCAACCTCATGAGGCAGGACGCCATCAGACTGCGATCAGCAATCCTAAAATTTCCAACGAACAAAATGAAGCAGTTATCCATTGATCCGGAAAGTCGTTTCTCGTCATTTCTAAAGCCTCACAGAAGATTCGGACAAATCAGAATCTGTTGAGCAGATTCCACAGCAATCCGGGCAAAATTAGCCTCCAATCCCGCGTTACAGTACAGGTCGGGAATTTGTCCAACAACTCTCGCATAAATTCAGACGGAGCCAGAAGGATTCGGGTAATAATCAGATTATAACCTTATTTCGAATAGGCTACAAAGTTGTATACAAAGACGGATGATTCAGTCAGCGCGCCTTGACGGATTAAAAAGCCATCCTGCCGGTCAAACGCAAGGTTTGGACGGGCCAATCAGTAAATTTTGAGGAAGAATAAAGAGGCGAGAAATATCCATTTGCGATTGCCAGTAAAGATCTGTGTTTCTTTTAATTTTTTTAACGGAAACCTGTAAACTTCCGGTCCTCTTTTGCGTCTAATACTGTAGAGTTCTTTTTCAGGAAGTTTGCCGGCATCCTTAACAGGATTCAGTTTCGCCCTTCTAACATTTTCTTTGCAATAGCTAAAAAAATGTTATTATGATTTGACAATAAATTTTGATCGTGCTGGAGGGTGTAAATTTGCAGTAGATCTTTTAACGTGGTGTGGATGCTTCTTCGATAATATTGGCATCTGTTTTGCGTTATATAATTAAACAAGTCTTTTCTATTTGACTACACAAAAGCAGTCAATTTTCTCATAAGCAGTTAGTTTTGGTTACGGCC
>PSRA01000148.1 GCA_003175695.1 Bacteroidota bacterium
GAGCCAATTTTCGATGCTTGTCAAACTTTTCCTGGAATGCTCTCATTAGTGTGAACAGCACAAGTGGCACGATAACCCCTGACAATATAATGTGCGAACTGAGTATAAAATAATATACATACCTAAGATTTCCGGCCTGCAGTTTTTCCGAAGCACTTAAGATGCCATCGTGGTCCAAATCGCCATAACGGACCGAAGGATTGGTTGCATGATAGACGATATATGAAACCAGAAATATTGTGCTCAGGGTGACTGCCGTCAGGTTGGCTGCGCGATGAGCTTTTATCCTTCCATTCTTGATGAAATATAAACTTGCCAGCAATAAAATGCCCGTGGAGGAATTCAAAATAGCATGAAAAAGTGGAAGCGAGCGGGTATTAAACCCAACATTTATTTTCACGCCGGGCACCAGGATCAGGAAAGCGACTGCGAGAGGGATAGCAATTGAGACGACCAAAATGGGAACGGTTAAGTTCTTTTCTTTCACGGCACTTGATTTTTTTTTCTGGAGAAATACACAACAGCCCCAGCTGTTCCTAACAAGACTACAATAATCAAGGGTAACAACGGTTTCAATTCTGCAAAAGCTGATTTCGAATTTTTATCTTTCTCCAACATGATAAAAACGATATCTCTTGCCATGTTAGAAAGAGAAGTGCTGTCCAGCCCGTCATAATACCCTCTCACTACATGGTTCTTGTCGAGAACCACCATTTTTTCGGTGTGAATGAAATTTGAATCGACGCCTTCGCCATCAGAAATTCCCATTTTTAATTCATTCAACGCAAAATCATAGATAGTTTTTTTGGGTCCTGTGAGCATCCACCAAAGATCCGGATTGACGCCGTGCTTATCGGCATATTTTTTTAGTACGGCAGCGGAATCTCTTTCAGGATCAACTGAAAAAGACAGGAATTGAACAAAGGAAGTGTCAACAACTTTGAAATCGTCCCGCAGTTTCAATGCATCCTGGAGTTGCTTCATATTCCGGGTTAATGTTGGGCAAATACCCGGACAATGAGTGAAGAAAAAATCCGCGACAATCACTTTCCCCCGAAGCTGGCCGAGGGAAACAGGTTGATTCAGTTGATTGATTAGGTGAACATTTTCGACAGAATGCCAAATGGTATCCGTGAATTGCTTTCCGTCCTTCATCTTTGTGATGACGGTATCATAATAATATCTGCCAGGCATGACAACTGCATTCTCGCTCGCACTCTTAACTATGAGATAGCCAACTAAAGGTAAAAGAACTGCCACGCACAGGGCCAAAATCGCTTTGCTGCTCACTATAATTGATTTGATGAGAGACCAAAAGTGCAATTTACTCCTGAATTATATACAAAACCTCGCACCAGAGGCCTGCTATAAAAAAACGAAGGAATTAGGCAGAGCCGGTAAGCTTCTGTTCCAATTCCTAACAAAATTTTAATTTGACGCTGCTCACTTTACTCTACACCCGGTTTCTTTCCTTCCTGTGGAGCAACTATTGTATTGTTTCGTTGAACATGATGGGGATCATACCTGTTACGCAGGTTTTTGTATGAATTCCCATCCCATAGGAAAGCCGTCAAAAACCAAATAAAAAGCATAGCAGGAAAGGCTATACTCATAATGAGATTTTTGATCTCATACTTCAGGTGCATGAATTCAGCAATAATGAAAAATGCTTTGGCGAGCGTCCCGATTATGAAAATTCCGTTCAGAAAATGCTTGTTCAGGAAATGAGATTCATAATATATAATAGCGAGCGCTAACTCTACGACCGTAATGATAAGCAATATCCAGAAAGTCCTCCAAATCGCTTTCTTGGAAAAGCTATGACTCTCGTCCTGTTGTGCTGCTGCCGCAGTATGAACATGTTCTGCCATATGAATAATTTCGAATTAAAGTAAATAGAAACTCGTGAATACAAATACCCAAACGAGGTCAACAAAATGCCAATACAAACCAGCCTTTTCAATCATGAGATAGTGCCCTCTTCGTTCGAATACGCCTCTCCAGGTCATGATCAGCATGATTATATTAATGATCACGCCGGAGAACACGTGGAATCCATGAAATCCTGTGATGGTGAAAAAGAAATTGGTGAAATTGGTGGAAGATTGGCTTCCGTTGATATTCATGAATGGATTTCTCCCCCACCAGGCACCTTCTCCATGCAAATGTGTCCATTCCCAAGCCTGGCAGCCAAGAAAAGCAAGTCCGCCTAGAATCGTGAAGAACATCCATTTCATAACTCCTTTTTTGTCATTGTTATGACCTGCTCCTACCGCCAAAACCATAGTGACGGAACTCATGATCAGGATGAATGTCATCAAACTCACGAATGCCAATGGCATTCTCATTTCCCCGATAACAGGGAAGGTATTGAATACTTTGTTGGGATCAGGCCAGGAATTGCTCGCAAAACGGATTGTACCATAGGAAATCAGGAATGCTCCAAATGTGAATGCATCACTCATGAGAAAATACCACATCATCAGTTTTCCATATTCTACATGGAAGGGGCTATGTCCCCCACTCCACCATTTTTGTCCAGCTGGTACCGATTGTGCCATGTTATTTTTTTATTCTAGTTCGCAAATTTAATTAACAAGACTGATAATACTGTTCATTAAACACCTATTGCATCCACACAAAGAAAATGAACAAATAAATCCAAAGCAGATCCACAAAATGCCAGTAGCTGCTCATAATTTCAATAGGCATGCTATTGTAACTTCTGATTTTTGCACTGAACGCTTTGATGAACAAAACTGTCAATGCTATTACGCCCCCCAGCACATGCAGGGCATGCAATCCTGCAATTACATAAAGGAATTGACCTGCGCCCGAACCGTGGAAACTAATCCCGCTATTCCAGATTGCAATGAATCCAATCCATTGCAGCACGATAAAAAGAGCTCCCAGGATGGCCGTCACAGTTAACCAATTCCGATATTTTATCATCTGACGCTCTTTAAACGCTTTGAGCGAAAGTTGAACTGTCAGACTACTGGCAAGGATAACTGCAGTTGAATAATAAAACGCCCTTGGAACTTCAAAATTTGTCCAGCCCGGTTGTTGCCTTTTGACAATATATGCACTCGTCAATCCGGCAAACATCATGATTATGCTGCCTATCGCCACCCACAGTGTAAATTTGTGTGGATGAATTCTTTTTTGTTGTTCACTCACTGTATTCGTTCCTTCAAGAGTTTTTATCATTGCTTACCCGCTAAACTTTAACTTTATCAATCAGGAGTGCCAAAAGCACCACCGGTAAATAGATATAACTGCTAAACATCACTCTTCTCGCTGCCTGCACTGTCATTTCACGATACAGCCTCAAACATTGCCAGACCATAAACAAATTTGCCAAAAGCACAATGCCGAGACTCACGATGCCGCTCATTCCATAAAAGTACGGCAGAACACCAACGGGTAGCAGAAGCAACGAATAGATGATCGCCTGTATGGCAGAATATTTCGTTTGTCCTTCACCGGAAGGCAGTAGCTTAAATCCAGCTTTGCTGTAATCCTTGTGCGCGATCCAGGCAATAGCCCAAAAATGAGGGAACTGCCAGAAAAATTGAATGCCGAACAGGATCCATCCTCCCGCACTTAGGTCATCGTTCCCTGCAGCCCATCCGATGAGGCAGGGCAATGCGCCAGGCACGGCTCCCACCAAGACAGAAATGGCGCTGATTTTCTTCAGTGGCGTGTATATAAATGCATATATAAACAAACTCACTGCAGCCAATGCGGCTGTAAGAAAATTGAAGTGCCATAAGAGCAAGGTGCCTCCCAGGCCGGAAATCACCGCAAATGCAGTCGCCTCTTCCACGCTCATTCTACCTGAGGCAACGGGCCGACTGGCCGTCCGCTTCATCATGGCATCGGTATCCTTCTCTACAATCTGGTTGATAGCATTTGCACTTCCCGTGACCAGCATGCCTCCTGCAAAAAGGATCAGTATAGCAGTCAGATCATAGGCAGTTACGCGCGGTGCAAGTAAATAACTGATCACAGCTGAGAACACGACCATGAAGCTGAGATTGAACTTGATCAGCAATTTGTAATCCTGCAATTTGCTCGCTATCTTAAAAGAACTTGTTTGCTTCACGGTCTCCTGCTGCATCAAAATATGATTAGTTTGGAACCCTCCGCCGTGGCTGAGGATTCTTGTCAATGTTTACTTTCCTGCGGGCTCACTGGCTCCGTCTGGGGAATAAATGACCTTCCATCTTTTCCATAATCGTAAGCCCAACGATACACTTCCGGAATCTCTCCCGGCCAGTTTCCATGTCCCGGACGGATCGGTGCCGTCCACTCGAGTGTGTTAGCACCCCATGGATTTGGCGTTACCACTTTTCTGCCCTTAAATATGGAATAGAAGAAATTAAAAACAAACATGAGCTGAACAGCAAATACGATCATGGCCACGGTAGAAATGAACCGGTTCAACTCTAAAAAATTTTTGAACGCATGCCAATTGCTGTAATCCAGGTAACGACGAGGCACACCTGCTAACCCTTCATAGTGCAAAGGCCAGAAGATCAGGTAAGCGCCGGCCAGCGTAATCCAGAAATGGATATAGGCCATGGTATTATTGAGGTAGCGGCCGTACATTTTCGGATACCAATGATAGATGCCGCAAAACATGCCGAAGAAGGCAGACACGCCCATTACGATATGGAAATGCGCGACCACAAAATAAGTATCATGCAAATGAATATCCAAAGTGGAGTTCCCAAGGAAAATACCTGTCAATCCTCCTGAAATGAACATGCTCACAAATCCAATGGCAAATAACATAGCCGGAGTAAACCGGATATTCCCACGCCACAAGGTCGTCAGCCAGTTAAATACTTTAATAGCGGACGGTACGGCAATGAGCAATGTCAGCAGAACAAATACCGACCCCAGGAATGGATTCAAACCGGTAACAAACATGTGATGCGCCCAGACCAGGAAGGCAAGTATCGCAATTGCGAAAAGAGAACCTACCATTGCCATATATCCAAAAATTGGCTTGCGCGAATTCACGGCCATTACTTCGGAAACCAGTCCCATCGCAGGTAAGATAATAATATATACTTCAGGGTGACCTAAGAACCAGAACAGGTGCTGGAACAGGATCGCGCTTCCTCCTTCATTGGGAAGGGCCGTTTGCGTGGATGCGACGAATATGTCTGACAGGTAGAAACTAGTTCCAGCGTGACGATCGAATAACAAAAGGATGAGCCCTGACAATAATACCGGGAATGATAACACACCCAAAACAGCGGTAAACAGGATGGCCCAGATTGTTAATGGAACCCTGGTCATACTCATGCCCTTCGTTCTCATATTGAGAATCGTGGATATATAATTCAGGCCTCCTAACAGTGATGACACCACGAAAAGCGCCATGCCAATAATCCAGAAGTCCATCCCCGCTTTAGAGCCTTCATTAACTTGGCCTAATGCACTCAAAGGCGGATAGACAGTCCAACCACCACTCGCGGGTCCGGTTTCCAGGAAGAACGAACTTAATATGACGACGCTCGCTAACCAGAAAAACCAATAGGACAGCATATTCAGGAACGGTGACGCCATGTCCCTCGCGCCGATTTGCAGAGGAATCAGGAAATTGGCGAATGTTCCACTCAATCCACCAGTCAACACAAAGAACACCAATACAGTGCCGTGCATAGTGACCAGTGCGTAGTAAGCTTCAGGTGTAAACTTGCCACCTTTTGCCCATTTACCAAAAATATCTTCCAGTATAGGAAAACTAGCCTCGGGATATCCTAATTGCAGTCTGAACAAGACCGACATAAGGCCTCCAAGGATAGCCCAAATAATTCCAGTGATCAGGAATTGCTTACAAATCATTTTGTGATCCTGGCTGAACACGTACTTGGTGATAAACGACTCTTTGTGGTGCGCGCCATGTTCTTCAACATGCAACTCATGAACTACCTCCGCAGGCACATGTATTGTTGTTTCGTTACTCATCAGAATAATTTTAATTGACGGTTATCAATTTGACGGTTCTTAATATTTTTACTTGAAAGGATCAGGTTTATTTGGATCTTTCCGCTCTATTTTGACTTCGCAACCGACGAAGGCGTTTCACTTGGCTTTACAGACGAAACTTTGGTTGTGTCTGTACTGGGTGGTGCCGGTTTGCCAGCCATTACCCGCGCATAATTCGGCTTTTCCTTTGCTCTCCACAAAATAAATTCGTCTGGCGTGACTACTTTAACGATGCCTCTCATTGTATAATGGCCCTTGCCACACATTTGGTTGCAAGAAATTTCATAATCGAATTCAGGATCATTTAACTTCTTGCGCATTTCTTCAGTGGTAAATTTTGGGGTAAACCACATCGTGGTGGGCGTTCCGGGCACTGCATCCATTTTCATTCTAAAATGAACCAATCCCACATCATGGATTACGTCTCGCGAGTTAATGATCAACTTTACAGGCTTTCCGACGACCAGGTACATAGTACCATTAACGACGATGTCATCGTGTGAAGCTGGATCATCCCAAAGCAATCCCAACTGGTTATCATCTTTATCGCTGATATTCTGAAAATATTTTTTGCCGAATGTATTGTCCTTTCCCGGATAGCGGACAAGCCATGCGAATTGCCTGCCTGTTATCTCCACTTCCATCGCATCCTTAGGCGCATCGCCGGTAATTCTGAACCAGTAATAAAGACCAAACCCAACGAGCACGGTCAATGCAATGGCAGGAATAACGGTCCAGATCAACTCCAGTTTATTGTTGTGAGGATAGTAAAATGCAGTTCTTTTTTCTGAATACTGATATCGGTAAGCGAACCAGAACAACAGGATTTGGGTAACAAAAAATACCGCACCGGTAATTCCTAGTGTAATGTAGAGCATGGTATCAATCTTGTCTCCATGTTCAGAAGCAGCCTCACCCAAAATCTTTCCTTTGAACAATTCATTGCACCAGTATACACCAATCAAACCCAGCACGAGAAATACAATCATCAGGAATCCATTGATCCGGTTATTTTGCTCAAAGTTTTTCTTTTCTCCTTTTAATATGCCTACATATTCGTTTGCTTTGGCAATCTGGAAGGTGATCAGAAAGCCTAATAACAAAATGAGTAGCAGAAAAATGGTTGACATAATGCTTATAAATTATTTAGTCCTCGTTACGCTATTCGAATGCGGGCTAATTAAAACCCTGAATCAGTTAAGTATGATGAATAATACTTTCTTTGAAAAATGGATGATTTTTTTGTAATAACGGATACCTGCTCATTGCATCTCCGGTCTTCCAGATAATCAATCCTACAAATCCTGCGGCAATTCCAAAATCAAAAAGATTCATTGGAACTTCGTTTGGACTAGTACTGCCAAAAACCATTTGATAAAAATCCAGCCAGTGTCCAAACAGCAAAGCTACTGACATAAACACCAGCGTCGAATAATTACGTTTTGCGCTTCTCGTCATATAGATCAAGAGAGGAGCCAAAAAGTTGATGATCAGATTGAGATAGAATATTCCCTGGTATGGCCCGAGGAATCTGGGTCTGAAATACACGGTTTCTTCTGAAATATTTGCATACCAGATCAACATAAACTGAGAGAACCAGAGATAGGTCCAGAAAATTGAAAAAGCAAACTGGAATTTTCCCAGATCGTGCAGATGTTCCGCATTGGTGTACTCCAGGTAGCCCTGGTTCTTCATGTAAATGACAAACAAGGTCATCAGTGCAACTCCTGAAACAAAGCTGCTACCGAATGTATACCAGCTGTACATGGTAGAAAACCAGTGGGCATTCAGGCTCATTAACCAAAGCCAGGGTACCGTTGAAGCCACAGTAAGTGCGAACCATACGATATACAGGGCAGACCAAACGGTGTTCTTATAAATATATTTTTTCCCTTCTTCTACGCTTAAGGGACCATTGTCAATTTCGCGGGAAATGGATCTCATCTTCATACCCAGGATGGTCCACAGTCCGATCGACAGGATCGTCCAGATCGTAAAAAATGTCGGATTAAGAAATCCCCGCTTTCCGCTCAGGATCTCGTCCTTATTTACCAGATCCTTGTTCAGCCATTCATACACGTAATGTTTGTTGCCGAATACGATGATCATCATGATGACGAAAGTAATGCCACCAATTAATGGAACACAAGCTGAGATGGCTTCTGTGACCCTGCGGAAAGAGAGCGTCCATCCGCCCATAGCGAGCGTGGTGGCCGTGAAGAAAAACATTGCTGCATTCACTGTTAGAAGGAAATAGACGCTATTCTGCAACAAGGCAGACCAAAAATGAGCTCGCTGACCTTCTGTGCCATTCGCATACAGAAAAAAACCTATGATCAATGAAACAGCGCCTACAGCCATCAATCCAAATGACCATTGTTTGTAGCGAACCGGTATTTCAAAATGTTCCTTCAATGACATGAAAAAATTTTTAATAGAGTCCTTGTTCTTTTATTTTTTTTCGGCTGTTGAATCGGAGCCCGCGGCTGCTTTCGATTTGCCTGCACTTTGTTTTGCCTTTATATAAGAGATCACCATCCATCTTTGCCGGGTATCCAGCTGAGAGGCATAGCTTCCCATTTTGTTTTTTCCAAAAGTGACAGAATAAAACATCTGGCCTTCCGGCATGCCTTCATATTTGGCGTCTCCCACCAGCGTCGCAGGTTTTACGGGATAAGGTCCTTCTCCGCCCCTGTAAAGAGGTCCATTGCCATCTAATTTAGGTCCATGACAAATCGCGCAATTCACCAGGAATAACCTGTTAGCTTCGATCATTTGTGTTGAGTCAAGCATTCCAAGCGGGTTGTGAACGGATTTGGATGCAACGTAATTGGTTGAGTCCCCTTCTTTGTCCTTTTCAAGCAGGAAGTGAAACAATTCACCGCGCTTGATGGTGCCAGCAACTGGAATATTGCTAAAATTGATCCCCTTCTTTTGCAAAGCTTCCCTGTCTTCTTCCGTCACGGAATAAGTTTCGTAGGCGCGGCTGTATGCCATATCCGGCATGTAGACCCTTCCGGGTTTGCGTTTGATATCGCTACAGCTTACGACAATAATTCCTGTAGTCAGTACCATTGAAAAGATGAAAATTTTCTTCGTCAGCATTGCAATTTTCTTTTCGTTTATGCTAAAGCAGATTTGTGTTCAAATGGCTTTTCAGTTTTATCATAGCGTCCAAGCCACCAGCCGGTCTCAGCGTCCTGCACATTTGTTTCTATGGCTCCAATACTTGTGAGAAAACCTGAGATATCCGTTTCGTTATTTTTTTCCGTGCATTCGATCACCATCACAAAAAGGTCATCTGTAGATCTCGGATGAAAATGATGTTTTTTTACAAAAGGAGCCATCTGGCAGAGGTAGCAAAATGTCATCACCATACCAATGGATGAAAACAGTACTGTTAATTCAAATGTGATGGGAATCCATGCCGGAAGAGAAAAGTGCGGTTTACCACCAAAATTGATGGGCCAGTCGACCAAGAACACGTATCCGATGCCACAAAGAGCAGTCATGGTTCCTAAAAGTCCATAAAAGAATCCCGCAGTGTGTATGCTGGTTTCGCGCAGTCCCATGGCTTTGTCCAATCCATGAATCGGCATGGGCGTGAAGATGTCGTACAATTTATATCCCGATGTGCGAACTTTCTTCACCGCAGGGAATAAGACTGCTTCATCATCAAAACAACCTACTACAAACTTTTTTACTGCCATATTGAATATTTTTTGGTTGGTCTTGCGGCATTCAAACCGCTAGGCCGACCTCATTTTATTTTTCTAGTGTGCAAACTCATGGGCAAACTTTTCAGGAGTCTCTTTCTCTTCTTCATCCATCTTTTGCTTATAATTTTCGCCTGATCTTTTCAAAATATGCTTAATTTCTGCGACCGCAATAACGGGGAAGAATTTTGAGAACAGGAAATAACAGGTAAAGAACAAACCGAAAGTTCCCAGGTAAAATCCTATCTCATAAATAGACGGCGCATAGTACGTGGCCCAGGCGCTCGGTACGTAATCCCTGAAGATGGAAGTAACGATGATCACAAAACGTTCGAACCACATTCCAATATTCACGATCACTGACATAAAGAACGTAACGGTAACATTTCTTCTCAATTTTCTAAACCAGAAGATCTGTGGAGAAAGCACATTACATCCCATCATGATGTAATAACTCCATCCATAAGGCATGAATCCGTTGGCCCTGGTTTGGAAGAAGGCATACTTTTCAAACGGATTTTGACTATACCAGGCAATAAACAACTCAGTGAGATAGGCGCATCCTACAATAGACCCTGTCAACACGATGACCTTGTTCATTACGTCGATGTGCTCAATAGTTATGTAGTCTTCCAGTTTTAATACTTTCCTGGTAATTACAAGAAGAGATTGCACCATAGCAAAGCCGGAGAAAATCGCTCCAGCCACAAAATAGGGAGGGAAGATAGTGGTGTGCCATCCCGGAATGACGGAGGTGGCGAAGTCGAATGACACGATAGTGTGCACCGACAATACAAGTGGTGTACTCAGGCCCGCCAAGACCAGTGCAAGCGCTTCATGTCTTTGCCAATGCTTAGTGGAGCCGCTCCAGCCAAATGATACCAAACCATAAAAGAATTTTCTCCATTTCAGTCTGGCGCGATCGCGGATGGTTGCCAAATCAGGCAGCAGACCTGTATACCAGAATAATAGCGAAACGGTGAAGTATGTTGAGATCGCGAATACGTCCCATAGCAATGCCGAGTTGAAATTTGGCCAAAGAGGGCCCCTTGTATTTGGATAAGGTAGTACGAAAAATGCGAGCCAAACGCGACCCATGTGCCAGATTGGAAATTGACCGGCACAAATAACCGCGAATATGGTCATTGCTTCCGCTGCCCTGTTCACACCCGTTCTCCAGCCCTGGCGGAATAACAGAAGAATCGCCGAGATGAGGGTACCTGCGTGACCGATACCAATCCACCATACAAAGTTAGTAATATCCCATCCCCATCCTATCGTCTTGTGAAGGTTCCATTGACCAACCCCATAGATTACTTCGCGCGTAACAGAAAATATTCCAAAACAGAGCAGGGCGACGGCGATAAGAAATCCGATCCACCATAGTCTGCTCGGATTGCCTTCAATTGGCCTTACGATGTCTTCCGTGATCTGGTGGTAATTTTTGTCTCCATTTACCAATGGAGCTCTCACCTGCGATTCGTACCTTAATGATGCCATAATATTTTGCGCTTTAGCTTTATGTTTTAGCTGATAGCTTTAGAATGTCTTGACTATTCTGCACCTCTTACACCTTCAACCACATCTGTGTTGCGAACCTTAGCCAGGTAATTAACATTTGGCAGCACATGCAATTCTTCCAGGGAATAGAACACACGATGCAAATTTTCATCCCTTGTTTTGCTGATCTTGCTTTGACTGTCATTGATATTACCGAAAACAATAGCTTCGGTCGGGCAAGCCTGCTGGCAGGCAGTCCTAACATCCTGCATGTCTATCAATGGCCTGTTTTCCTTCTTTGCTTTCAGCTTGCCATCCTGGAGACGTTGAACACAAAAACTACATTTTTCCATTACGCCCCTTGAACGAACGGTGACATCGGGATTCAATACCATGCGGGTGAGATCATCATTCATCATCAACACGGCATCATTCAACTCACCGACTCCTCTTTGATCCTGGTTATTTGGAAAACTGTCTGCGCCGTTGTAATCAGCCCAGTTAAACCGGCGGACTTTAAATGGACAGTTATTTGCACAGTATCTTGTACCGATACAACGGTTGTAGGCCATTTGGTTAAGGCCCTCACTGCTATGGTTAGTTGCTGCTACGGGGCAAACATTTTCGCAAGGTGCGTTGTCGCAATGCTGGCAAAGCATGGGCTGGAAAATCGTCTGGATATTATCCGGATCTTCAATGTTCCCGCTGAAATAACGGTCAATGCGAATCCAGTGCATATCGTGATAACGGATCACTTCATTTTTACCTACTACCGAAACATTATTTTCCGCATGACATGCTACCACACACGCACCGCAGCCTACGCAGGAATTCAGATCAACTGACATCCCCCAGTGAATACCCGGTTTATCAAAGGGCCTGTATAGAGATCCTCTTTCTACGAACCTTCTAAGACCTCCGAATTTTTCAAGTGCTCTTTCCCTTTCAGTTAAAATTTCATCTGGCTTATTGCGGAAATCTTCCAGCGTCAGTTCTCTAATCACTTCAGTCCTGCCTTCATAACTATTGTGCGTTTGTGGCTGAGCGACCTTGTAAGTCTCACCGGTATCAGTGAATGAAATGTCGGTTGCCAACCAATCTATTGTCGAGCCATTGTAAGTAGCCAGGCTTGCGGCGTTTTTTCCTGCACCATAAGCTGCCCTTCCAATGTAGTTAGAAGTATTTTCAGGCTTCGCGCTTAATCTTCCATAACCAAGTGCCACGGCAATTACTCCGTCGGGAATTCCTGGAACTGGCATGATGGGAAGAGTAATTTCCTTATCGCCGGACTTGATCTTGATGACTTCTTTATCAGGATGAACTTCGTAATTGTTAGATTGTCTCGGGTTAGTCAGATCAATATTCCAGTTGTCTTTGAGAAATTTAGGTGAAACAACAGCGTAATTATCCCAGCATGCTCTTGTAATCGGATCTGGAAGTTCCAGCAACCATGGATTGTTTGCCTGCGCACCCACCCCCATGGCAACATTCTGGTAGAGGATTAGTTCCATTTTTCCTCCCTTCTTCATGGACGAGATAGCAGAAGCAGCTTCCGACAATTTGCCTCCGTTGTATGAACCACCTGTGATGGCTGGCGTGTTGGCGGGAACGATAACACCGTCCTGCAGTGCCTTTTCATATCCTTCGACCCCACCCAGTTTTCCGGCCCAATATTGCTTGAAATAATTTTCGTAAGTAGTTGAATTGCCACTCCACTTCAACAGTGAATCTTCAAAGGGTCTTGTTTTGAACAAAGGTGCAATCGTAGGTTGCAACATGCTGAAGTAGCCATCCCTTGGTTCAGCATCACCCCAACTTTCCAGAAAATGAGGTGAAGGGATCACATATTTGCACTGTTCAGAAGTTTCGTCGAGGCGATCATTAAAGGAGACGGTAGTCTTTATCTTGGCAAGAGCATTTTTAAATTTCTCTCCATCATAAAAATCATATACCGGGTTCACTCCATAAATGAATAAAGCACCAACCTTTCCTCCTTCCATATCTGAGAGCAGGTTGACTAAGTCTGAATCAACACCCTGGCGCGTTTTATTGGTAGTTCCCCAACTGATGGTAGTTCCATTGGCACCAACAGCTTCGTTGATGGCGTTTACTACAATTTGAATATTTGGATTATTGCTGCCGCTTACTACAAGCGCCTTTCCTTTATTTGCTAAAAGATCCTTGGCTGCTTTTGAAATGCCGGCTTTCAACTTTGGATCCAAAGATGGCGCCGATACGCTACCTCCTAATTCTGCCAGCAGAGCCAATGCAACAGCACCTGTTTCGGAAGGACGATGCGTGTACCGGGTGTCCGAATTTCCACCAGTGAGCGTCATGAGACTTTCAAACTGGTAATGCTTGTTCATCTCAGGATTCTTCGGATCTATCTTTCTTCCCTGCGCATACTGACGCGCAAATTCTACCGGAGAAAGCCAGGTGCCGAGAAAATCTGCACCAAGACTAACAATCACCTTTGCGTTATCGAAATGATAGGTGGGAATAGCTTTTTTTCCGTAGGCGGCCTCGTTTGCCAGTATCATTCCGCTGTAAGAATCAGCGTCGTACTGAATATGTTTGCTTCCGGGATATTTAGCGAGGAATTCGGTTATGATTTTGAGGGTAGTAGGAGAATTGATGGTACCAGTAAGTAAAACAAGAGAACCGCTCAATCCTGCCATCGAATCCCCAACCAGTTTGTCAAATGCCTCAAATGTGCTCACTTCCTGCTCTGCTCCATTAACCATTTGAACAGGGTAACGGAGACGGGCGGTGTCGTACAAATCTAACACTGAAGCCTGAACGCGTGCAGAAGTACCTCCCATGGTAATGGGCGACAATTCATTTCCTTCGATTTTGATCGGCCTTCCGTCTCTCACTTTCGCAACGACCGAAACTGCATCTCCACCAGATACAAACGTGGTGGCATAGTAATCAGCAACTCCCGGAATCAGCTCATCCGGTTTATTTACGTAAGGAATAACTTTTTTGACGGGGATTTCGCAGCTGGCTGCAAGAGCTGCAGCAGCGGTGCTAAAACCTAAATATTTCAGGAAGTCCCTTCTCGGCGTTTTTGCATCGAGTAGTCCTTTTCCATCAAGGCCTTCCAGTGGCAATTCCTCTTGAAATTCGTTCTGGGATGATTGTTGAAAAGATTCACTATTAGATAATTCCCCAAAACTTTGCCAGTACTTTTTATCGCTCATTTATTAGCAATTTGAAATTTCC
>PSRA01000204.1 GCA_003175695.1 Bacteroidota bacterium
AAAAAAATAATTCCTGTTGAAAAAATCCAACGAATCAATTTAGGTATCTTTAGCTTTTGGATCATAACTTGCTGAATAGGCTTTAAAATTATAGCAATTATTCTTAACATGATTTTGATTGAAAGCGCTGGGCATTCTTCCCTTTTTCAAAATGTACTCGACTTTGATCATTGGCTATTCACAAAAATCAACCAGGAGTGGACCAATCGTTTTTTTGATCAAATCTTCCCTTTCCTGCGGGAAGCCCAACTCTGGATTCCATTTTATTTGTTCCTGCTGGTATTTATAACCATGAATTTTGGGAAAAAAGGCTGGTGGTGGACGCTGACTCTCACTATGACCGCCGTACTCAGCGACCTGCTTAGCAGTAGCCTGGTAAAACAAGTCATTTTCCGGTATCGGCCCTGCAGAGATCCTGCCATGACAGATCAGGTTCGTTTACTGGTGAATTATTGCCCCCAAAGTTCTAGTTTTACCTCATCACACGCATGTAATCATTTTGCAGCAGCAGTATTTATTTTTCTAACTTTAAAGCAAACGAGTAGATGGTGGAGGCTGGTTTTCCTGTGGGCGTTTTCGATTTCGTATGCCCAAATTTATGTCGGTGTTCATTACCCGCTGGATGTATTGGGCGGCATTATTTTGGGTTGTAGTCTGGGATATGGGATGGTTCTTTTTTATCGTAAACAATTTGGAACAATCAGCTTAAAGTAAGGAACCCATGCTGGAAATTGTAATTCTGCTTTGTCTCATTTTCGGGAATGGCCTTTTTGTAATGGCTGAAATTGCATTGGTCTCAGCAAGAAAAACCCGTTTGGAGCAATTGGCTGAAAAAGGCGATTTCAGGGCTAAGGCTGCGCTTGAACTCAAGGATAGCCCCGAGCTTTTTCTCTCCACTGCACAAATTGGCATTACACTAATAGCTATCCTCACCGGTTTTTATACTGGCGAAAAATTCAGTGCCGACCTTAAACCATATGTTGAACGAATCCCTTTTTTAAGGCACTACGCTTCCAGCATCTCCACTTCGATTATTGTCGTAGTAGTCACTTTTCTATCAATCATTTTCGGCGAGCTGATTCCAAAACGTATTGGTTTACTCCGTGCCGAAACAATAGCAAGATTCGTTGCAAGACCAATGAAATGGCTTTCTTCAGTAGGCTACCCGGTAGTTGGCCTTTTAAATTGGTCCAGCAACATTTTCTTCAAAATATTTCCTATTAAAAGCTCTCGTGATAGCAATGTTACGGAAGATGAAATTAAAGCGATCATTAATGAGGGAACTGAACAGGGAACTATACAGGAAGCGGAGCAGGAAATCATAGAAAGAGTTTTTCATCTGGGTGATCGCAATATCACTTCACTTATGACGCACAGGAGTGATATTATCTGGTTTGATTTAAATGAAAGCGAAGCTTCGATAAAAGAAAAAATAATGCTTGAGCCGCACGCGATTTATCCTGTATGCGATGGAGAAATTGATAATATCAAAGGAATGGTTTCCATCAAGGATCTATACACGGCCAAGGAAGGTACCAGCTTCAAACAATTGATGAAACCTGCCTGGTATGTTCCTGAAAATAATACTGCTTACCAGGTTTTGGAAAAATTCAAACAAACAAAAAACCACGGCTGCTGCATCGTAGATGAATACGGAAGCATTTTGGGATTAATTACTCTTAACGATATCCTCGAAGCCATCATTGGTGAAATGCCTCAGCCCGATATTCCTGATTATGAAATTGTAGAAAGAGATGATGGAACTTTCCTGGTCGACGGTCAAATTCCATTTTATGACTTTCTTTCTCATTTCCATAAGACTGAATGGATGAATGAGGGCGAACATAAATTCGATACGCTGGCGGGTTTCATCCTGCATGAGCTCGAACATATTCCTTATACCGGGGAAAAGATAGAATGGAAAGGAATCAAATTGGAGATTGTAGATATGGATGGTCAGCGCATAGACAAAGTGTTAGTGAGCATTAGCGAAACTATCAGGGAAGAAATGATTAATGAATAGCACCTTCCAGTCAAAACATTCTTTAAATCTTTCTAATAAAAAGTGAATGATGCTTTTGTTTCAGGCAGACTCAATTTCACACTTTGTCTCTTCCCTCCTACCATCACATGGATCAAATTAATTTCACTTTGGAACGTGTCATAAAGCAACGAATTGGTAATATCAATTCTCTTCACATTGGAAATATTCGGAACCTGGAAATAAACCCAAGTGGCTTCTGACTCATTTTCCGTTCCCACAAACTGCAAGACGACGGGACTTCCATCAATGACGATTTGCAGGTTTTTTTGAATATATTCCTTTATTGCCCGCTCATTTTCCTCCTTGTTGGCAGCTTTTGACAAATCAATCTTATGGCGCGAGAATTGGGTCAGGACCTTTTCCAGGTCATCCGTAAATATTTTGCAGCTGATTTCGATCAACCTTTCATTTGCATTGTAGTTGATTTCCGTCACGGATACATAAAAAGGATGTAAATAAGGGTTTCTGTGTATGTTTTCACTTGTTAAAAAAAGCAAAACACCGCCGATAATCCATTTGAACATTGATAGAACCATTCAACAAGTAATTTTTAAAGCAACAAAAGTCTGAATATTTTTGCTGGCTGGTGCACATGGAAGACTTTAATCTCTATTTTAGGTTGGGCACTGATCATATTTTGTCTTGGGACGCACTGGATCATCTCTTATTTATCACTGCACTCTGTCTTCGATATCTGATCCGTGATTGGAAAAAAGTGATCATCCTCGTTACCGCTTTTACGATCGGGCATTCTATCACTTTGGCCGCGGGAGCCATGGGATTGGTTCCTTTTTCAAGAACCTGGATAGAATTTTTGATTCCCCTTACTATACTGGCGACGGCAATTGCCAATCTCAGACAAAAACCAATTCCACCACAAAATCGATCCCTGCCGCTGATATACTTCTTTGCACTTTTCTTTGGATTGATTCACGGTCTCGCCTTTGCGAGCAGTTTTCTTAGCTTGGAAGGAAAGGAAAAACTGGTCGTTCATTTGTTTGCTTTTAATCTTGGCATTGAAGTGGCCCAAATTTTCGTAGTTGCCATTGTACTTCTATGTTCATTCCTAGTGGTGCAGTTGTTGCAATTGTCAAGGATTGGATGGATTCGAATTGGTTCTTTCCTGATAGTTATTGTTTCATTAAAAATGGCATTTGAAAGATGGCCATATCACAATCATCTACACACATGAAAAAGTTTTTGCTGTATTGCTGTTTGCTTAGTAGTGCTGCCTATGGACAAAACTTACAGAACAATCCAGGTGCCAACCATGGTAACATGTTTGAGCAATTGGGCACTATTCTCCCATCTCCAAATGAATACCGCACCGCCAGCGGCTCGCCGGGAGCAAAATATTGGCAACAGAGATGCGATTATGATATTCATTGCGACCTAGATGAAAGGAATCTTCGTCTGACCGGCAGTGAGATGATTACTTATTTTAATAATTCTCCGGATATATTAACCTATCTGTGGCTGCAGTTGGATGAAAACCAGCATAGTTCTCAGAATAACGCCAATTACCAATCAGCCAGCGGATTGAATAACATGACTTACGATCGTTCTTTGGATAGTATATACAGAAGGTCGAAGCCAAATGATTTTGGAGTGAACATCCAGAAAATAACGGATGAATCAGGAAAGTCTCTTTCATACATCATCAACAAGACTATGATGCGGGTGGAACTTCCTGCTCCTCTGAAACCGGGACAAAAATTCGTATTTAAAATAGATTGGAACTACCGCATTACTGATCGCAACAAAGAAGGGGGTCGCGGAGGCCTGGAATATTTTCCTGAGGATGGCAATTACCTGTTCACCATGTCACAATGGTATCCCCGGCTTTGCGTCTACAGTGATTTTCAGGGTTGGCAAAATCATCAGTTTACCGGAAATGCAGAATTCGCATTAACATTTGGAAACTTTGTTGTTCATATGACTGTTCCTTCTGATCATGTAGTTGGTGCAACAGGAGAATGTCAAAATTATCAGCAGGTTTTGTCTCCTGCTCAATTCGGTCGCTGGCAAAAAGCCCAAACTGCTAAAGAACCTCTCGAAATTGTGACTTTAGATGAAGCCATCGCCGCGGAAAAAAACAAGAGCTCCGCAAAAAAGACGTGGGTATTCAAGGCAAGTAACGTTCGCGACTTTGCCTGGACAACCAGCCGCAAATTTGTTTGGGACGCCATGCCTGCATTTATCGAAGGTCGTAAGGTGATGTGCATGAGTTATTATGGCAAGCAGGCTTATAATCTATACCGCAGATACTCTACTAAAATCGTTGCACACACAATTAAAACTTATTCCCATTTTACCATCCCTTATCCATACCCGGTTGCGCAAAGTGTGGAAGCTGCCAGCGGTATGGAGTACCCGATGATTTGTTTTAATTATGGTCGAACAGAAAAGGATGGTACATATAGTGAGACTACGAAGAACGGAATGATTGGCGTTGTCATCCACGAAGTAGGACATAACTTTTTTCCCATGATTGTGAATAGTGATGAACGCCAGTGGGCATGGATGGATGAGGGCATCAACACATTCCTGCAATACCTGACAGAGCAATTATTTGACAACAAATTTCCATCTAAAAGAGGACCTGCCTACCTGATCACTGACTATATGAAATTGCCGAAGGATCAGCTTGAACCTATCATGACCAATGCTGAAAATATTTCGAGACTGGGACCAAATGCTTATGGCAAACCTGCAACCGCACTGAATATATTAAGGGAAGTGGTAATGGGGCGCGACTTGTTTGATTATGCGTTCAAAGAATATGCGAGAAGATGGGCTTTCAAACATCCAACCCCTGGAGATTTTTTCCGCACCATGAGTGACGCCAGTGGAGAAAATCTTGACTGGTTCTGGCGCGGATGGTTTTACGGAACTGATCCGGTAGATGTATCTCTCGATTCAGTCAAATGGATCAAACCGGATTTTGTTGACAAACCTGCAAAAAAGGACAGCTCCTATGCACATGTCAAACAACCAGATCTACTTCAATTTGAAGACATCACCAAAATCAGGAACCGAGAGGACAAAAATTCTGTTTTTGCGACCGAAGCAGATACTTCTCTACGTGATTTTTATTGGAAATATGACAGGGGCATGATCCCTTATGACACAACCAGCTATCTGAAGCCAGGCACAGATGCTCAGGTCATTGATGACTCGACCAAACAAAGATTTGCCAATAAGAATTTCTATCTCCTGTCATTTAGTAATAAAGGCGGTTTAGTAACGCCAGTTATCGTTCAATGGAATTATAAAGATGGCAGCACCGAATTGGAAACAATTCCTGCGCAAGTCTGGCGATTAAATGAAAATAAGTTTACCAAACTTTATATGAAGGATAAGGAAGTTGAATCGATCAAAATAGATCCGATGCGTGTTACGGGCGACATTAATGAAGGTAATAACCAATGGCCAAAAATTGCTGAACAAACGAGATTCGAAGTTTTCAAAGCAAGACAAAGGCAAGTGAGGGCGACTGACAACAGCAATAATCCTATGCAAAGAGACGCAGAGAAACAAAAAAGAGCCTTCTAAAAGCGCATAAAGGATACAAAGAGAGACCGAGTGGAGAAGCAGCGCGAAGAGCGCTAAACCTCCGCTCTGTTCCTTCGCTCCGGGCTAGTAGCCCACCGTACCATCCCGCACTCTTATCTTTTTCTTGCCCGCATTTTTCTTTTCGTAATCCTGCACTTCTTTTGGCTTGACCAGCGACTTTGTAGCCGTTGCAGATGTGTCCTTTGAAGCGCTGGAGCCTGATTTTGCGTTTTCCAATTTACCTAACGTGTAGGTCTGTGTCCGAACGATAAAGCCTGTTGAGGGATCATAATATTTCCATTGACCGTGCTTAATCGCAACCCCCTCATTTTTGACTATGACGGTGTGATATGTATCCAAATGATCGATGTCCTCAATTTCCAAAGTATCATATTGTTTATCGGGATTCATTGCCCTCCAGCCTTCTTCACGTACCAATGCTCCGGAAGGATTGAAATATTGGCAAAGGCCATCCTTGTTTCCCCAGCGATAATTTTCAAGCCCGATCAAGTCGCCACTCAAATTATAAATACGCCATCCTCCTTCCTTTCTGCCATCGACGTAAACACCCTCCTCTTCATATCCGGGTTCTTCCCTTATTTCATCAACATGATTAACCCATTTACCCTGTTTAAGTCCCTTTTTATCTACTCTATTCAAAGTATCGCCCTTCACGCCAATGATATAGGTATTCGACTGGGAGAAAGCCTGGAAAGAGACGAGGCAAAAAATCAAAAAAAGTAATCGCATAGGACCAAATTTATAACACCTATCTAACGAAAATCATTCCATAATGTTTTAGTTTCACACAAAGTCGCCCGCCAAAACGCGGGGTTCGGGCGGCCGTCCTTGCGTGAAACCGGCGTCTTAGGGATTTTGATTTACAATTAGTTAGGTCGCCAGCTTGTTTTCTTTTTTTCTTTCAACTATCAATTCCAGTCTCCCCTATATTTGCAACCTCAACAGACAAAACATGAGAATACTGCCGCTTGTTTTATTTCTCTTTTCCATCCACTTCTCTTCCCTGGGTCAGAAAATGACAACCGCTCAAATGAAACTAGGGATTGAAGGCGCAGACAATTCTCCACTTTATGTCAAGGACGTCTTAAAGAAAAAATTCAAGATCGATACCATCATAGTCACTCGTACCAACTTTTTCAACAGCCTTGCTGACAGTCTTGCCTATAAGGGACAAGTGAAAAAAGTTTATGGTCCCTATACACAAAAAGGTCAAAGATTCCTTGTCCAGGTTTTAGCTAAAGCTCCGAATACTTTTTATCGGGTCAGTCAAATATTCCTGGACACATCGGTATTCAGTTACAGATTCGCAGATTCCTTATCCGATAATATCATTTCCCGAATCAAAAAAGGCCCGGAGACTTTTGAGCATCTTGCGCAATCCTATTCGATGGGTGGAGAAACTGTAACAAAGGGTGATCTTGGATGGGTGGCTGAAGGGGTGCTGATTCCTCAAATTGCAAGAGAACTCCCCAGGCGAAAAAAAGGCGAAGTCTTTAAGGTGTGGAGTGCAAATGGACTTCATATCATCAAAAAAACCGAAGATCCCAAAAAAGATACAGGTTTTGCACTCATGATGCGCGTGTTCTTATAAGATAAGTTGCAAACGACCTTGACTGACTTAGGCTTTGGGCCCTAAAAAATATTCCAATGCCAATTCATATCCTTTTAGTCCAAGTCCGGCAATCGTTCCTTTGCATTTGGCAGACACCAACGAGATTTTTCGAAATTCTTCACGTGCATGGACGTTGCTGATATGGACTTCGATAACCGGAGATTTAATGGCAGCGATCGCGTCTCCAATCGCAACAGAAGTATGCGTGTAACCACCCGGATTGAGAATGATACCGTCTGACGAAAACCCCACTTTCTGCAAAGCATCAATCAGTTCGCCTTCAATATTAGTTTGAAAATAATCGAATTCCACCTGCACATACTTCTTTCGGAGATCATCTAGAAATTGAACAAATGTGCGGTGACCATAAATTTCAGGCTCCCTCGTACCCAATAAATTCAGATTAGGTCCATTGATGATTGCAATTTTCATGTTTTATGAATAGAAGTAATAAAAATATCAAATATCAAGAACAAATTTGGCACAAATCAAATTGAAGAATTCGATTTTATTTTACTTTCAATTTTTCCTTCAATACAAGTATGGCAGGCTTTGGAATGGCAGGCATATTCTCAGGTCTTTCATAGATTGTTGACGATCGAACGATGGTGTCAATCTGAGAGCCTGTTAAGTGCTTTTCAACCACCGGAATGTTATTTTCATAAAACCTGATCCGGTTGCTGCGGAAATAATTCATCTCTATCCTGATCGTGTCACCTGACGCCTTTAAGCCGGCCATTTGATATTTGATTTCAGCTGATTCCATTATGTTCCAAGGAATATTAATCAGCGACAAAGCGACGTTCATTCCCAATGAAAGATATATTATTCGTTTTAACCAGACTTCCCTTTTGATCAAAACTTCTTCTGACAGAAAAGCAATCAATAACGGCAATAACCACAACTGGGGGACAAATCTTGCCCACCAGGCTTCCGGGACGCTGAATATGGAGATAAGAATAGTGGAAAGAAGGATCAGGATATTAATTCCATCCATTCTCCATTTTTTCCTCCTAAAAACCAGGATGAGCAGGATCACGGATACTACAATCGCCCCACTGAAGAAGGGCCCCAATCCCGCCATTTTGATCCCTAATTTTGGCGCATTCACTACGTCAATTTTATTCAGCGTGAAGGGAATCTTCAATGAAATTTTTGGATCAGGATCCTCATATATTTTTAGCTCATCAGTATGTGTAAATAGTGAGATAAAAAATTTTTCGAAGCGATTCTTATTCTTAAAGCTCTCTGGATAAACAAGCGAAATAATATCTTTTTTTGATTGACCTGTGACCGGATAAAACGGGCTACCATAATCGCGGGTATTGATGACATATGGATGGTACCCGACCAGCAAAACGCCAATGAGCGAAGCTGCCGCAATAGTCGCCAGGGACCGACGAAAATAATTGAATCTTTTATTTACAATAAGCAGAAAAAGAAAACCCACCGAAAATATACACGCGAACAAAACGCCGGTAAACTTGAGATTGACGACGATAATTAAAATTGAACCCAATAGAATCTGGGCGGCCAGCAGATTCTCTTTATAAATTAAATAAGCTGAAATGATGAAACAAAGGACTAGAACTGCCAACTGCCCATCGACGTAGTAACTGATCAATTCACCAACTGTAACGGGATTCAGAACAAAAAGGGCGCTCAGCCAGAGTTTTTTTCTAAGTGAAAATCGATTGATCCTGAAAAAAAAGCTTAGGCAAAGAAAAAAACCTGCTGCAAGAACCATGAAATTAGTGGCCTTGCCTGACTCAATTCTTTTCGTGATCCGATAGATAGCACTTTGCGGAATTTCAGCTCCCTTCGGATAGTGATTGACGTAAATCGCCTGGCTTTGGTTGATGGCATCAGGCAGCTGCGTTTTTAGCGGGTTCCATTTTGTACCCAACTGATATACGGATTCAATATGGTACGATTGCCCATCAAAAGAGACATCGTAAAAGAATTCAGCAACAAGAACAGAAATGATTACCACAATTAATATTACCAGGCAGGATATTAGAAATGGTTTTCTATCCAGGAAAATGCTTCTCCGGGAAATCTGAAGATTTATTAACAAACTCGATAAAAAAGCTGTGGGAAATTGCCAGGACGAGACGTCCGAACCTGTAAAAAACCCGAATGATCCCAGCAAAAGCGTAATGCTCAGCGTGTTAATCAGAGCAAGGCCACTCAAAAAATAAAAATTCGACTGCCGAATGTGATTATCCATGTCCGCATCCAGGTTTTGCGGTCCCAAGATAGAAATTGAATGGCTAAATAGGAAGGAATAATTAATTAACGTTGCGGGGAGGGGAACAAACTAGAGCTCTTTTTTCATCAGCAGATCAGTCTGAGCATCATCACCTAACATAAATATGTGCGAACCGAAAATCTTAAATCCCCACTTTGAATAGAAGTCAATAGCGCGTTCATTTTTTTCCCAAACTCCTAACCAAATAGTCCTGGCTTTTTTTTCACGTGCTATCACCAGGCATTTTTCCATCAGTGCCGATCCTACTCCTTTGCCAATCACATCTTTGACCGCGTAAATCCGGGCAATTTCGATAACTGAAGACCCACCGAACGCGGGTATCTTTTCTTCAATCCTCAACCTCGCATACCCACAGGGGTTTCCGTCAAGATAAGCTAACAAAAAAATATTGCCTGGTTGCTCTACTTCTTCCATCAGGTTTGCTCTTGTAAAAACTTCATTCATAAATTTCGCCATGTTTGCAGCAGTATTCTGGCTGGCGAATGAATCATAAAAAGTCTGACGACTCATCTCGGCAATCAGTCCCGCATCCTTCTCATCTGCTATCAATACTCGTATCGTAGCTCTCGGCATCCTAAGCCATTTTTATCTAAAATAGCATATTCACCATTATCTTGCCAGCCAATTCGAGCTCATTTCAGCGCAATTGACATTTAAGAGGACGAAACAGGAAGATTTCCGCCTAAAACCTTAAAAAATAAATTTTTAAATTCCCCGTTACACAGTATCTTTGTCCATCATATTAGTAGACTTTTTTATATCTCTCTATGTATTATAGCGCATCCATCAAGCAAATTTTCTCCTGTTGTTGTTGTTACAACATGTGTTGTTGTTAAACATGCGTCTACTATATTTTCCTTTCTTAAATGTCCCGTAAACAGCAAAAAATAATGGATCTAAAGCTATCAGTACATATTCCTCAATTAATCGACCAGTTAGGTGGACTAAACATCGCGGAGTCGTTGCAACTGCTTTCATCGAAATTTCCGGGGCAAGTGACTTTTTCAACGAGCTTTAGTATTGAGGATCAGGTTATAACACATGATATCCTGGCAAACAAAATTCCTGTTTCCATTTTTACTCTAGATACGGGAAGATTATTCGCAGAAACCTATTTTGTTTGGACCAGCACAAACGAAAAATATGATACTCACATCACCGCCTATTACCCAGACAGAAATCTGCTTGAGGACTATTTGAATCAAAAAGGCCCCAATGCATTTTATGAATCAGTTGATAACCGCAAGGAATGCTGCTTTATTAGAAAAGTAGAGCCGCTGAAGAGGGCTTTGAAGGGACAGGCGATCTGGGTAACGGGACTGCGCGCTGAACATTCACCTGAAAGAAAAAACCACGCCATTCTCGAATGGGATGAAGGCAACCAGGTGGTCAAGTACAATCCTCTATTGCATTGGACCACAGAAGACGTAAGAGAATATATCAACGAACACAATATTCCCTACAACATATTACATGATAAGGGTTTTGTGAGCATTGGATGTGCGCCCTGTACCAGGGCCATCAAGCCTGGCGAAGATTTCAGGGCCGGCCGGTGGTGGTGGGAAGATAGTAGTAAAAAAGAATGTGGACTGCATGTCAGTCATTAAAATGAATAATATCAATTCCGGAATTGCCGGCAACAATTGAAAGCTGAGCGTTATGAGTAATTATCAATTAGATTATTTGGACCAGTTGGAATCAGAAGCTATTCACATTATGCGTGAAGTGGCTGGCCAGTTTGAGCGTCCGGCCCTCTTATTCAGCGGAGGCAAAGATTCGATCACACTGGTTCACCTGGCATTGAAAGCATTCAGACCTGGAAAATTTCCCTTTCCCCTGGTGCATATTGACACAGGTCACAATTTCCCTGAAGCACTTCAATACCGCGATAACCTGGTGAACCGAATTGGAGAAAGGTTGATTGTGAGAAAAGTGGAGGACACGATAAAATCAAAAAAACTTACAGAGCCCAAAGGAAAATTTGCCAGCAGGAACGTACTTCAAACCTACACTTTGCTTGATACCATCGAAGAATTTGGATTCGATGCCTGCATAGGAGGAGCACGCCGCGATGAAGAGAAAGCAAGAGCCAAAGAAAGAATATTTTCAGTAAGAGACGAATTTGGTCAGTGGGAACCTAAGAAGCAACGCCCTGAATTATGGAGTATTTATAATGGTAAGATCCAGAAGGGCGAAAATGTCCGTGCATTTCCCATAAGCAATTGGACTGAACTGGATATTTGGAATTATATCCAACGGGAGAATATCGATTTGCCATCCATTTATTTCTCCCACGAAAGAGAAGTAATCCAACACGAAAGTCAGCTGGTGGCTGTATCATCTTATATACGTGTTGATGAAGATGACAAGATTCTCAGGAAAAAAGTCCGCTATCGCACGGTGGGAGACATGACTTGCACGGCTGCCGTTGAATCTGAAGCGTCAACGGTTCATGATATTATCAGAGAAATAACAGCAACCAAAACCAGCGAACGGGGCGAAACAAGAATTGATGATAAAATTTCAGAAGCGGCTATGGAAGACCGCAAGAAGAACGGATATTTTTAAAATTTCAAGGATTAGAAATGAATTCTGGGCCATCAGGCAAATAAAGAATTATATATGGATTTACTTCGATTTATTACGGCAGGTAGTGTAGACGATGGAAAAAGCACGCTAATCGGTCGCTTGCTCTATGATAGCAAGAGTATTTTGATTGATCAGCTCGAGGCCTTAGAAAAACAAAGCAAGAACAGGGAAGATGGTGAAATTGACCTTGCCCTGCTGACAGACGGCCTTCGGGCAGAACGTGAACAAGGCATTACCATAGATGTTGCTTATAAATATTTCTCTACTCCCAAGAGAAAATTCATTATCGCTGATGCCCCCGGGCATATCCAATATACACGCAACATGGTCACGGGTGCTTCCAATGCCAACCTTATCATCATATTGGTTGACGCGCGCAATGGCATAGTTGAACAAACACGTCGTCATTCAGCTATTGCATCTTTGCTAAACATTCCGCATGTGGTTGTTGCGGTGAACAAAATGGACCTGGTTAATTATTCGCAGGATGTGTTTAACAACATCGCCATCGATTATGCTGAAATAGCTCGCAAGCTTGATTTGAAAGAAGTCACCTATATTCCACTGAGTGCCTTGAAAGGCGACAATATTGTCGATCCATCCGCAAATCTTTCCTGGTATGAAGGAGGAACTCTTTTACATCTCCTCGAAAATATCGCAGTAGAAAAGGATGTAAACCTAACGCATCCACGCTTGCCAGTACAATACGTTATTCGTCCGCAAACCGAAGAGCTTCATGACTATCGCGGCTATGCGGGGAAGATCATAAGCGGTATTTATAAAAAGGGAGATGCTGTAACAATTCTTCCTTCTGGCGCTACCAGTCATATTAAGACCATCGAATTGGGAGAAAAGGAAGTCGACGAAGCTTTCGCTACGCAAAGCGTCGTGCTTCAACTCGAAGACGACGTGGATGTAAGCCGGGGTGACCTGATAGTTAAGAATGAAAACAAACCCAACCTCGGACAGGAAATCGAAGTGATGCTTTGCTGGATGGATACAAAGCCCCTGAAAAAAGGCAACAAATATTTATTGCAGATCAATAGTCAAAGAGTCAGAAGTGTAGTAAAAGAAATAGAATATAAACTCGATGTCAATTCACTGCAGAAAGAGTTTGAACAGGAAGAGGCTTTATTGAATGATATAGTGAAAGCGACCATTAAAACTGCTTCGCCACTTTCTTATGATTCTTACAAAGAATTAAGAGCAAATGGAGGGGCCATCCTGATCGATGAAACCAGCAATGTTACAGTCGGGGCATGCATGATACAATAATTACAGGCTTAACCCCTGACGGATATTAAAATAATCAAGGTAGAATGAACCGGAATCAACTTATAGGCAAAGTTATACTGGCAGGCGCTGGTCCTGGTGATCCTGATTTGATCACTGTGAAGGCATTGAATTACCTTAAGAAAGCCGATGTGATTATAGTGGACAGGTTGGTCTGCGATCAATTGCTCGAAGATCATGCAAATAAGGATGCTTTAATCCTCCACACGGGAAAACAAAGGCAAAAAGAAAATTCAACACCTCAATTTATTATTAATGAATTGTTGGTAGAATATGCACTGCAGGGGAAATTGGTTGTCCGACTAAAAGGAGGTGATGTCTCTTTATTTTCCAACCTCTTGGATGAGTTGAAGGCCCTTTCAAAACACCAAATTTCTTACGAGATCATACCGGGAATTACGGCTGCAGCCGGAGCTGCCGCTTACGCAGGGATTCCCTTGACGGCGAGAGAGCACGCCCATTCCGTCAGGTTCCTTACTTTTTATAAGAAAGATCTATTGGAGGAAGGCTATTGGCAGGAATTGGCGCTTACGCAGGACACGTTGGTTTTTTATATGTCATCTGATCTAACGGATTCTCTGGTTCAAAGATTGGTAGAAAATGAAATCCCGGCCGACCGCTTTATTTCTGTGATCGAACAAGCCACCACTCCGGTTCAGAATGTATATACATGCAACATCCATGATTATGCGAAAAAGTGGACGGGGAAAAATTATATTTCTCCAACACTCATAATCATTGGTAAAGTGGCGGGCCTCCAGGAGGAGTTTGCCTGGTTACCGAATAGCAACAGCAGGGAAAACTTTTTTAAGCCTATTGAAAAGAAATCAAAGGAAGAAGTGCGTGCTTGAAATTATTTTTAAAATATTGCCAAATAAGCGAATATGTTAACATCTCCCAAATTGAAAATAATCCAGGAACTCATCGCTAATTCGAGCAGGGAAGAGCTTATCTGGCTCAATGGTTATCTCGCCGGTATCGTCGCGCAGACTGACAAAGAAGAGAATGAGATTTCCGCACCGACCCAAAAACCGGCTGTTGGAAAAATTACCATTGCATACGGAACTGAAACTGGTAATTCAAAAAAACTCGCGACCGATTTTGCTTCCCGGGCAAAGAAAAACGGGATCAATGCCAAACTCGTTAGCCTGGATCAATACCGCCTCAACGATCTTCCAAAAGAGGAATTCTTATTTGCTGTTGTCAGTACCCAGGGAGATGGTGAGCCGCCCGCTGCAGCCAAAAAATTTTATGACCATATTCACCAAAATGGATTCAAACTCGAAAAACTAAAATTTGGCGTTCTCGCCTTGGGTGACACTGCTTACCCCCTGTTTTGCAAAGCCGGTGAAGATATAGATGCGCAGCTGCAGAAATTAGGTGGTCAGCGCGTTGTTTCGTTAAAGCGCTGCGATACAGATTATGAATCGGAAGCCGGCAACTGGTTTTCAGAAGTACTTCAAAAATTATCTGGCGACCAAAGGCAAGTGAGTGCCAGCCCTGTCGTAGTTACAAAAAAAGCGCATGGTAAAAAGGTCTACCAAGGGAAGATTTTGACTAATATCAATTTGAATGACCGCGGTTCAAAAAAACAGACTCACCATATTGAAATTGAGGCTGAAGGTCTTGACTACCAACCGGGCGATTCGATTGGAATTGTTCCGGAGAATGCCACGCCCATTGTAGAATCGATCATCGCTCTAACAGGCATCGATCGAAACAAAAATCTGCTTTACAGGAGTGAAGAATATGGTGTTTATGATCTACTAAAGAAGAAATTGAATATTGCTTACCTGCCGGAAAGAGTTGTTAAAAAATATGCCGCGCTCATACAGCAGGAAATTCCTGAAACTAAAATTGGCCTCTTCGATCTGTTAAAAATTTATCCTGTACGCGACGCCGGACAATTCGAAGATGTGTTGGAGTTGATGGAACCCATCGCACCCCGACTCTACTCCATTTCTTCTTCGCCGGAAGCGCATTCAGGCGAAGTTCATATAACAGTCGCCAGGGATACCTTTACGATCAACGAAGAAGTTAAATTCGGTCTTTGTTCAGATGTACTTTGCCAGTTGCCCCCGGATCATTCTTTTGAATTCTATGTTCATAAAAACGCTCAATTCAAATTACCGCCTCCTGACAAAGATATTATAATGATTGGGCCGGGAACAGGTATTGCACCTTTCCGCTCGTTCCTGGAAGAACGGGATGCGACTGGGGCTTCAGGAAGGAACTGGTTATTTTTCGGTGATCAACATTTCTATTCTGATTTCCTCTACCAGACAGAATTCCAGGATTGGATAAAAACGGGCGTATTAACTAAAATGAATACTGCCTTTTCCAGGGATCAGGCACATAAAGTTTATGTGCAACATAAAATGATCAGCCACGGCGAAGAATTTTTTAACTGGTTACAATCCGGCGCATACTTATATGTGTGCGGAGCGAAGGATCCGATGAGTACTGATGTTGAAAATGCCATTTTGCAAATCGCAATGCAATTCGGGCAAAAAACTGAATCCGAAGCAACTGGCTTTCTTGAAAAATTGAAGGAAGAAGGCAGATATTTGAAAGATGTCTATTAACCCTGGATGCCGGCAGGTATTTACTAATTGATTAATCAGAATGAGCGACAATAATCTATCTCAGGTAGAAAGAATTAAAATGGCCAGTGATGGTCTCCGCGGTACAATTAAGCAGGGACTAGAAGATGAAATAACAGGTGCCATCAGCGAAGAAGACCAGGCATTACTGAAGTTTCATGGCATGTACCAACAGGACGATCGTGATCGTCGCGATGAAAGAGCAGAAAAAAAGTTGGAACGTTTATATTCCTTCATGATTCGCCTTCGCCTTCCGGGCGGATTTTTGAAACCCGAGCAATGGATCGCCGTACATCATGTTGCAGGTGAGAACTCAACAGGAGTTATTAAGATTACGACCAGACAAACACTGCAGCTTCATGGACTGATCAAATCAAAGATCAAACCAACCATCAAGGCTTTCAGCGAAGCTCACCTAGATTCGATCGCAACGTGTGGAGATATCAATCGCAATGTGATCTGTGCTGCTCACCCGATGCAATCTCCTATCCATACAGAAATCCATGCATATGCTGCCAGAATCAGCGAATTGATGATGCCTAAAACAAGAGCATATTATGAGATTTGGCTTGATGAGGAAAAGCTGGCAGATAAGAAGGATGAAGAAGATCCCCTATACCAGAATCGATATTTGCCAAGAAAATTTAAAATTGCCATTGGAATACCACCAAACAATGACATCGACGTTTTAGGAAATGATTTAGGCCTTATCGCTATCATAGAAAATAATGAACTCAAGGGATTTAATATCGCAGTCGGCGGTGGCCTTTCCACGACTCATGGCAATCCCGCTACATACGCGCGACTGGCATCTGTGATAGGATTTGTTCCCGCAGGAGATATAACCTTGAAGGCAATATATGCCATAGCAACAATCCAGAGGGATTTTGGCAATAGAAGTGATCGCAAGCTGGCGAGGCTGAAATACACTGTTGACCGGCACGGGCTTGTTTGGTTTAAAGAGGAAGTGGAGAGGAGAATTGGACTTGCCATTGAGAAACCGAGACCTTATCAATTCACTGACAGAAAAGATTATTATGGCTGGCAAAAAAATCACGAAGGTCTTTGGTACTATACTCCTTTTGTGGAAAACGGAAGGATCCTCGATGATGAAAAAGTGCCTATGAAATCTGCCCTATTGGCGGTTGCACAAACGGGAAAAGCAAATTTCAGGTTCACAGGAAACCAAAATGTAATCCTGGCTGAAATCAACGAAAAAGACAAAGCAGCTATTAATAAAATTCTTAGAGACTTCGGCATCCTAGATCATACCGAAAAAGCAAGTACGATCCGAAAAAACTCAATCGCATGTGTTGCTCTAAATACCTGCCCGCTTGCATTGGCTGAAGCACAGAGATACTTCCCGGCACTTATCACCAAAATCGAGCCACTCCTCAACAAATACGGCCTGCAGAATGAAGACATCATTATTCGCATGACGGGTTGCCCAAATGGCTGCGGCCGACCATACATTGCTGAAATTGGATTTGTTGGAACTGCCTATGGTCACTACAATCTGCATCTCGGCGGCGATCACGAGGGCACGCGTTTGAATAAAATATATAAAGAAAACCTTGAGGAAAAAGCCATCCTGGAAGAACTGGATGGACTGTTCAGGCTATTTAAGGAAGAAAGAGCCGCCAATGAAAATTTTGGCGACTTTACCTATAGAAAATTCTTTCAGTCCTAAACGCTATGTTTCAGGCCGCACATGTAGCCCGGCTTGATCCTTTTTGAGCCTTTGCGCGGAATAATAAAATAACGATCATCCGCATCCGAAGGCGGTTTTAAATGCTCTTAGACCGCCTTTTAGCCAAATGAAAAAAAAATTTACTAAAAGTCTACTAATTTAGTAGGAAATACATACTTTTGGGAAATGGAAAATAATTCTTCCATATACTTTCACCAGTCACTCCCGCTTGCCAGGGCTTATCGCCTCTTTGCCTGCCAATCATGTTGTTGTCCCACCGGGGACTCCTGCTGCTAATTCAAAGAACAACCAACAAAAATCTTTTTAACCAATTACTCTACTAAAATTATAGACTAGCCATGTTCACAAGATTAAGACTGATAGCCGCTATATTGTTGATTTCATCGGGTATTTTTGCCCAGCAAAACAGTTTGATAGAAATATCCGGACAGGTAACTGACCAGGAAAAAAAGGAACCGCTTTCTGAAGTCAGCATCCAAATAAAAGGAACAGTTGCAGGTACCATTACAGATAAAAACGGGAATTTTACACTAAGAACAAAATCCAAATTACCCTTTACTCTAGTTTTTTCTTCAGTGGGATTTAGCTCCCGCGAAATAGAGGTAAAATCATTGGGTTCGGCGTTGGAAATTCAATTAGCCACGCAAACGGTCTTGGGGAATGCAGTAGTTGTAACTGCTTCACGCGTACCTGAAAACATCCTGCGTTCACCAGTTGCCATTGATAAGCTCGACATTAGGGCAATCCGGGAAACGCCTGCGCCTAGTTTTTATGATGCCTTAGAAAATGTGAAGGGCGTGCAAATGATCACTTCTAGCCTTACATTCAAAGTGCCAAACACCAGAGGATTTAATCTCCCTAATAATTTTCGATTCATGCAATTAGTCGATGGTGTGGATATGCAGGCAGCCACATTAGGTGTGCCACTAGGCAACGCCATTGGGCCGACAGAATTGGATATCCAAAGCGTAGAAATAACACCGGGAGCCGCTTCCGCCTTGTATGGGATGAATGCCATAAATGGAATGGCCAACCTGATTACCAAAGACCCATTCACCAGCCAGGGATTGAGTATATATCAAAAAACCGGAGTCAACCACGTAGACGGCAAAGACCACGAACCCGCTATCCTAACGGAGACGGCGATTCGATATGCAAAAGCTTTCAATAACAAATTCGCTTTTAAACTCAATTTCGGTTACATGCAGGGGATCGATTGGATTTCCGATACCCGCCTGGACCAAAACCCCAATAACCTTAAGAGCGCAAATCCCGGATTTCCCTCTTTGAATGGCGCCAATAATGTCGCCTTCGATGGTTGGAACAAATATGGAGACGATGCATTGGCAGGAAGTAATCTTGTTTCTATCGGCGGACTGACTATTGATGGCAAGCCCAAACAAACATTACGGGTTGCCCGCACAGGATATTGGGAAAAAGATCTTGTAGATCCAACTGTGAAAAACATAAAATTTGATGCTGCCCTACATTATCGAATTAATGAAAAGGTGGAAGTGTCCTATGGTTACAGAGTTGGCAGTATGGATGGTATATTTCAAAGAGGCAACAAGATCCGTCTGGACGGAGTTGTTGTGCAGAATCATCATATTGAAGTGAAAGGCAGCAACTTCACCATTCTCGGATATGTTTCATTGGAAAATACTGGCAATTCCTACAACCTCAAGCCATTGGCAGATAATATGGACCTGTACAGCGGGGGCGCAACTGATACAAAAACGCCTGCCAGCTGGGGAACAAAATATAAGACAGCATTAAATGCTTATGCTGCAGCCAATGGAGGAGCATTAACGTCAGCCAACCTGGCCGCCGCCACTCAATATGCAAGACAACAGGCCGATGCAAGCAGGGTCGAACCAGGAACAGCAGCATTCGACCAATTGAAGAATACAATCATCAAGATTAATAACTGGGATATCAAATCAAGCTCCATACCTGATGCTCCTGCAACAGGAGGTGCCGCATTGATTCAAAAAAGCCATTTATATCATCTGGAAGGACAATGGGATCTTTCAAAATTTGTAAAAGTATTTGACCTGCTGACTGGTGCCGATGGGAGAATTTATGAGATCATTCCCGACGGAAATAATTTTGTAGACTTTAGCCGACCCCTTGATCAAAGAAACAAACCAGTGCAAGTAAATGGTAAAGTACCTGATTCAAGCAATTTTGGAAAAAATATATACTACAAGAAATTCGGTGCATTCGTACAAGCTACCAAAACTTTCTTCGACGAAAAATTGAAATTGTTCGGATCAATCAGGGCTGATTATAACCCGGAATTCAAAGTAGAATTCACACCACGCCTGGCAGCAGTTTATACTTGGAAAGAGCATCATAATTTCAGGTTTACTTATCAACAAGGGTATCGGTTCCCTGCTATATTCGAGGCGTTGTCTTTTGTTAACAACGGAAGAGTTCGTCGCGTAGGCAGTCTGCCCTTGATCAATCAGGGCCTGGGTTATCTTGAGAACAGCTACACACAACAATCAGTCGTTAACTTTAATGCCGTAGTGAGCGCGCAAGGAAACAGTGATTCTGCCGCTTTAGCAAACAGAAATCTTTTGAACGTTGCAAATTTGCCGGAAGCAAGACCTGAACACATAATCTCCTACGAAATTGGTTACAGGGGTGTGTTATTGGACAATCGATTGATCATTGATTTCGAAGCTTACGCAAACCGTTACGATGGTTTCCTTGGACAGGTCCAGGTTTATGTGCCGAAAGGCGTTACGGTCGGTTCAGACGCAGCCGTTTTGGCTATGCTTGACAGAAACCGTGATGCAACGGCAGCTACGAGTACGACCGCTGCCAGCAATGGACAGGATAGATACCGGGTATACACAAACGCTAAAAACGTCTATAACAATTATGGATCGGCGCTGGGAGTCACTTATAACTTCTTTAAGAAATACACCGTCGGCGGAAATGTCAATTTCAACAAGATGAAGTCGAACCAATCCACCGATATCTTCGTTACTGGTTTCAATACTCCTGCATGGGCGACTAACGTATCCTTTGGGAACAGAGAAGTAGTTAAGAACATTGGATTCAATATTGTGTGGAGATGGCAAGATTCATTCCTCTGGGAAAGTCCGCTCGTAACAGGAGGCGTTTCTGCTTTCAATACGATCGACGCCCAGGTAAGTTTTAGGATTCCAAAAGCATTTGCGACCATTAAGATAGGCGGTGCGAATATCCTGAATCATCGATATATACAATACGCCGGTGGTCCTACTTTGGGCGGACTTTACTACGCAGCCATCACTTTAGATGGTTTGCTCAAGTAAGTTAAATCGATTTAACTATATTTGATAATAGAACAACATGCGTGATGTGGCATCAATAGAAGACAAGGCGTTGAAAGCACCAGCCAACAGCGAAAATGAAAACAATCTTTTCCCGATCTTTCTGAAACTTGAGAATCTCAGACTTCTCATTGTGGGAGGAGGGCATGTGGGTTGGGAAAAACTTCATGCGGTTTTGCAAAACGCGCCATCGACTTCAATTAAATTGGTGGCAATTGAAATAAGTGACGAAATCAGATCACTTGCTGCAAAAGCTTCAAATATCGAATTATTTGAAAGGCCCTATCAAAGCAGCGATATGGCTGATGCAGACATTGTAATTGTCGCAGTGAACAAGAAGGAGATCAGCGAATATATTCGGGAAGATGCGAAAGAAAAAGGTATCCTGATTAATGTGGCCGACACTCCATCACTATGCGACTTTTATCTAAGCTCAATCGTCAAGAAGGGAAATCTCAAGATTGCCATTTCGACTAATGGCAAATCGCCCACAATTGCAAAAAGAATAAAGGAAGAAATCAATGAGATGATTCCGGAGGAGATGAACCATGTGCTGGAAAATATGCATCAGATCCGGAAAGATATCCACGGTGATTTCGGCGAAAAAGTTAAACAACTTAATGAGCTAACAAAGGTGCTGGTTGCAAAACAAGCTACGCTCCAGGAGATAAATAAACCTGAGCAGAAAAAATGGCAGCGCATTGTTAAGTGGAGTTTATTCGCTTTCTTTTTCATGGTGCTCGGCCATGGTGTCTTGTCATTGATCCCGCTTAGCAAATTGGTGGAGGGCATTCGGGAAATTCCGCAATATGTTGACACGAAATTATTTTTCCTGATGCTGTTGACGGGCTTTATCGCTCAAATGGTAGATGGTTCTTTAGGCATGGGATACGGAACAATTTCAACCACCTTCCTTCTTGCGATCGGGGTGAATCCTGCCATCGTGAGCAGCAGGGTGCATTCCGCCCGCGTTTTTTCCAGCGGCGTAAGCGGCTATACGCATCACAGGTTTGGAAATATAAATAAAAAACTTTTCAGAGCCTTAGTAATCCCGGGAATTATCGGGGCGGTTATTGGCGCTACACTCGCGTATTATGGCCAGGCGTATTCTTCTTTAGTCAGAATACCGCTTTCTATTTACACTCTTTATCTCGGGTATTATATTCTGCGGAAAGCATTTCTTAAAAGCAAGACTGGCCGAAAAGTTAAATCGGCTGGATGGCTCGCATCTGTAGGAGGCTTCCTGGATGCGTTCGCCGGTGGAGGTTGGGGAACGCTCGTTACGAGTACCTTGATCTCAAAAAGAAGAAGCCCGCGGTATGTTATAGGATCTGTTTGTCTTGCGGAATTTTTCGTTGTGATGGCCAGCTCCATTACATTCATCATAGCCTTAAGGGGCATACCTATCATTGAGGTGGCAGGTTTGATCCTGGGTGGTGTCATTGCCGCGCCTATTGCTGCAAGACTGGTCGGAAAACTGCCGTTGAAAACAATGTTCATAGCAATCGGCAGCCTGGTTATTTTAACAAGCCTAAACACATTCTGGAAAACGCTAATTCAACTATTGCAGCATTAAGCTAGCGTCCTGCTACCTTTCACTCTGTCGTTCCGAAGCATAGGAAAAAAATTCAATGGAGAGGCATATCAAATCTTTCCCATGTGTGCCCATGTGCCTATGTGTATAGGCAGTGGAAAAAGATATTCCAAGAGCGGTGGTAATTCTATAACGGAGACACGTATTCGAAAATACCTCTTGACGGAAATCAATTAACCTGCACGTAGGTATTTGCACCTATTGTTTATTTCAAAAGAATCACCGTGATTTGGATTGACAACCAAAACCTAACCCGTCAGAGAGAAAGGCTGCATGTAGCAACCACCGCATGAATACCGGCCTGTGCTTACCTTCAAACCACATGAGCATTTGATCGTGTTGAACAAGACCCACGATCGAGGCTCATGTTTTATTTAGAAGCTGCCCATAGAATCGCATCGCGGATCAAGGTCTCAAATTCCGGAAGCGTCCACACAGAAGGATCATGCCCGATACCGATATATACCATTCTCCTATATTTCTCATTCACCCAAATAAGTGGATGATCTCCCATGGGCTTGTTTTGATGATAGCTTGATTCATCCGCTGTGGCAAGGATATGTGCATTACCGCGAGGACTTTTATCAAATTCATACCATTCATCACCAAGCTCAAATGAAGCAGGTAAATTTCTGGTGACGGGATGATTTCTGTCTTCGATCATCAATCTGCCTTTCTGAAATGCCGGGTGAGGAGAATATGAAACTCCCCCCATAAAATCTTCAAACCATTGCCAATAAATCATGCCGGGTCGGAGAAATCTTTTTCCTGAAAGACCTGCAGCGTGAATACCAACCCATCCCCCGCCCCCCTCAACAAATTTTTCCACTGCAGCCTGCTGCTGGTAGGACATGTCAAATGGTGCAAGATGCAACGGAATAAATACCTGGTAGTTTGCCAGGTTCGAATCATTGATCTGGCTACTGTCCCTGGTAAAATCGAGTTGGAAATTATTTTCCGCCGCTATTTTTTCCAAATAGCCCTTGGCACTGTCGATCATCTTAACATGATCCTTTGCCAGTGAAACAACTACGAGCACCCGGAAAGCAGGCTGCTGGGCACTGGCGCTACGTTGAAAGGCTATTAAGAAGATACTTAGTGAAAAAATGAAGTAGCAGAGCTTCCGCATAAGCTGGCTTTTCTTGAAGTTAAATTGAAAAACACCTTTGAACAAGAATGATTACAGTTAGTTTGCGCAAGTGCCGATTGCGCCGCGACATGACCGTTCATAAAAAAATTTTGTTTAAATGAGTTAAACATCGATATATTTGCTAACAGTGTTAGGTAAATTCAAATGCCATGGGAATTGCTGAAAGAAGGCTAAGGCAAAAAGAAGAAATAAGGGCTATCATCCTCGATACTGCGTGGGAAATGGTAAAAAAGGAAGGCTGGCAATCTCTTTCGATCCGTAAAATCGCAGAGGCAATTGAATATAGTGTGCCGGTGATCTACGACCATTTCGAAAATAAGGAAGCTATCCTTTTGGAATTTACCAAACAAGGCTTTCAATTGCTTTTTAAAAAACTGGAAAAAGCCCAGGAAAAATATGACGATCCAGCGGCCAAACTTACCGCCATCGCAGATACGTATTGGGACTTTGCTTTTAAAAATAAAGAATACTATCAGCTCATGTTTGGTCTCGGAATGGCATGTTGTGAATTTGAAGCTACTCCGGAGACCATGGCAATCCGCAAATTGACGCAGGATATAATTAACGAGCTGATCGGAAAAAATAAAGTCAATTCAACCAATTCCTGTTTAAAATACCACACTTTCTGGTCCGTGCTCCATGGATTGATCTCGATTAAAATGATGAGGAAATGGGATGTGACAGATGAAGTGAATAAACTTGTAGTGAAAGATGCGATTTCCGGGTTTATAAAGAATCTGCAGAATTAGACGGGAATTTCAAGGACGAAGCTACCGTTCATAAATTAGATTTCGGAGCGCAAGACAATTTGAAGATATTTACTGATTATTTTGTCCGGTTTTTTATGCAAAATTCGTCGATATAATATCCCGATCATTTAATCCCACTCTAGAAATACCCAGGCTTGCTAAACCGGCGTTTTCAACGATTGCCCATAACAACATAAGCATTAATTGACCTGTAATAAATATTTTGAAACATGCAAAGTAGAATTAGAATATTATTTAAAGGGAATAGACCGATAGTGCTGTCATGGATTTTTGTATTGATAGCGGGGATGGTGCTGTTGCAAAGTTGTGGAACTTCTTCAGGAAGTCCTACCATGACACAACCTATCCAATCTCTTCCTGTCATCAGCGTTAGCTCGAAACCTGTAACGACATACCGGGAGTATACAGCAACCATTGAGGGCACGAAAAACATTGAAATCCGGCCCCAGGTTGACGGTTATCTGGACAAGATATTCGTCGACGAGGGAGCCTACGTGAAGAAGGGCCAGACCTTGTTTAAGATCAATGACCAACCATATCGCGAGCAGTTGAACACTGCCAATGCTTCGCTTCAGGCGGCAAAAGCATCATTAGAAAATGCTCAGATCAATGTCAATAAGTTGACACCCCTGGTACAAAACAATGTTATTTCTGATGTCCAACTCAAAACAGCACAGGCAGCTTACAATGCGGCGAAAGCAAATGTTGAACAAGCAGCGGCGCAGGTCAACGCTGCTCAAATCAACGTTGGGTATACTGTCATATCAGCACCAGTGAATGGATATATTGGAAGAATCCCATCCAAGACAGGCAGCCTGGTGACAAAAAATCAAACGCAGGCTTTGACCATGTTGTCCGAAGTGAAAGATATTTATGCCTATTTCTCTCTTAGCGAAACTGATTTTCTTGAATTTAAAAACAATTTCAAGGGAAATACCCTGGAAGAAAAAATCAAGAATATTCCCGCTGTTCAGTTAGAGCTCGCAGATAACACCATTTATCCACAAGAAGGAAAAGTTGAAATTGCAGAGGGCCAGTTCGATAAAACGATTGGATCAATTACCTTTCGTGCTATTTTCCCGAATGTAAATGGGCTGCTTCGATCAGGCAATACCGGTAGAGTGAGGATACCCAAGCAAGTAGAGAACTCCATTGTGGTGCCGCAGGAATCCACCTTCGAATTGCAAGACAAGATCTTCGTATATACTTTGGCTGATAGTAACAAGGTAACGGGTCGTCCGATCACAGTTGCTGCCAGGTCGGGCAATTATTATCTGGTCGACAAGGGTTTAAAGCCGGGAGAAAAAATTGTCTATACAGGACTCGATCGCCTAAGAGATGGTATGCCCATCATTCCGGAGACCATATCAATGGACAGCTTGCTAAAACTCCGGCCCCTGTAATTTTTAAAGAGAATTAATACTTAATCTGACCAGTTCTGGAAGGAATTTCCAGGCACTGCAAATTATTACGCATATGTTAAGAAGATTTATTGAAAGACCTGTTCTATCCACGGTTGTTTCTATTATTTTGACACTTTTGGGACTGCTTTCGTTGTTCACGTTGCCCATTACGCTGTTCCCCGATATCGCGCCGCCAACTGTTCAGGTTTCGGCCACCTATCCGGGCGCCAATGCCGAAGTCGTCGCCCGTGCAGTTGCGACCCCTCTGGAGGAAGCTATTAATGGCGTGGAGAACATGACTTACATGACTTCCACATCCAGCAATGATGGTACCATGACTTTGAGTGTATATTTTAAATTGGGAACCAACCCGGATCTCGCTTCTGTGAACGTACAGAATCGCGTTGCAAAAGCTTTGAGCCTTGTTCCAACCGAGGTAGTGCAGGCAGGAATTTCGACTCAAAAACAACAAAATAGCGTCATCATGGTGCCGCTGTTGTACAGTACAGATAGCAACTATGATGAAACATTTATTCAGAATTACGCCAAGATCAACATCGTCCCGGAAATTCAGCGAGTTAACGGTGTGGGACAAGCGCAGGTTTTCGGAGCAAAGGACTATTCGATGCGCATCTGGTTAAAACCAGATCGATTGACATCATTTAATTTATCCGCGCAAGATGTTCTCAACGCCATCAGGGAACAAAACCTGGAAGCCGCACCGGGGAGATTCGGCCAAAGTAGTACAGCTTCATTTGAATACATACTTAAGTATAAAGGGAAACTGTCGCAAAATGAAGACTATGAAAACATCATTCTGAAAGCCAATTCAGACGGATCGATCATCCGACTCAAAGATGTTGCACGTGTTGAGTTCGGCTCATTCGCTTATGGAGCCAACACCAAAATCTCCGGATTGCAAGGGAGCGGATTGGCCATATTTCAAACTGCCGGCTCAAATGCCAATGATATTTTGACACAGGTTGATAAAGTACTGGAGAAAGCATCAGCATCTTTCCCAAAAGGAATTCACTACTTCACTATGTTCAGTGCCAAGGAATTCCTGGATGCGTCCATCAAACAAGTGGTAGAAACTTTGATTGAAGCTTTTGTCCTGGTATTCATTGTTGTGTTTATTTTTCTTCAGGACTTTCGCTCCACACTTATTCCGGCCATTGCAGTACCGGTAGCCATCATTGGCACCTTCTTCTTCATGCAATTGTTTGGTTTTACTATCAATCTTCTGACACTTTTCGCGCTTGTTCTTGCCATCGGTATAGTGGTGGATGACGCAATTGTTGTGGTGGAAGCCGTGCATACCAAGATGGAACGAACGCACTTGAATGCAAAAGCAGCCACCATTCAATCGATGAATGAAATTTCTGGTGTTATCATTTCGATTACATTAGTAATGGCGGCTGTATTCGTACCCGTCGGATTCATGCAAGGACCCGCGGGAGTATTCTATAAACAATTTGCATTCACGCTGGGTATCGCCATTTTGATTTCGGCACTGAATGCGCTGACATTAAGCCCGGCACTTTGTGCATTGTTTCTAAAAAACCCCCATAATGGAGAACAGGAAGGAAACACTTCCAAAAAAGGATTTGCCGGAAGATTTTTCAGCGGATTCAATGCCGGTTTCAAGGCAACTACTAATAAATACAAGAATGCAGTTGCATTCCTGATAAGGTATAAATGGGTTGCTATTACTGGATTGGTGGTTATTACGACCACGGCTTTTTTGACAATGCGGAGCACACCGACCGGATTCATTCCAAATGAAGACCAGGGATTTATTCTGTATTCGGTGAGCCTGCCTCCGGGTGCCTCTCTTGACAGAACCCAGCACGTGATGGATCAAATCGACAGCATTCTGGGTAAAGTAGAAGCGATTGAAAGAAGAGCCGAAGTAACCGGGCTGAACTTTTTGGCTAACGCTAACAGTTCTAACTATGCGATTGGATTTGTTCGGATGAAACCTTTCGAAAAACGTGGCCCGGTAAAAGACGTAGCCGGAGTGACTGGTATCCTCTATCAAAAATTGGCAGCAATTAAAGAAGCACAATTTTTTCTTACCTCTTTTCCTACGGTGCAGGGATTCGGCAACACCAATGGATTTGAATTTATTCTCCAGGACAGAAATGGCGGACCGCTGGATAAGATGGCAAACCAGGCATATGCGCTCTGCGGAGAATTGATGAAAAGAAAAGAAATACAAATTGCATTTACCACTTTCAACACAGGCAATCCTCAGTACTTATTGGATATCAATGATAGTAAAGCAAAACAATTAGGCGTCTCTATTAGTGATTTGCTTCAAACTTTGCAGGTATTTTATGGAAGTAGTTTTGCTTCCGACTTTAACCGGTTTGGAAAATACTACCGGGTGATCGTGCAGGCGGATGTGGCATACAGAGCTGAACCTTCTTCACTAAATGGAGTCTTTGTAAAGAATCAATCCGGGGAAATGGTTCCAGTCAATAGTGTTGTTTCCCTTCGCAGGGTATACGGACCGGAAACAGTTACAAGGAACAACCTCTTTAACGCGGTGACAATTAACGGATCTTCAAAACCCGGATATAGCTCAGGTGATGCCATCAAAGCCATACAGGAAGTCACGGATCAATACTTGCCAAGAGGTTATGCAATCGAATGGGTGGGTATGACGCGGGAGGAAATTGCGGCCGGAACACAAACCACGATCATATTCTTATTGAGTGTCGTCTTCGTTTATTTCCTGCTGGCAGCTCAGTATGAAAGTTATATTCTTCCACTTGCAATCATTTTAACTGTTCCGACAGGTATTCTTGGCGTATTCTCATTCATTAAATTGATGGGCATAGACAACAATATTTATGTGCAGGTTGGTTTGATCATGTTGATCGGATTGCTGGCAAAAAATGCCATCCTGATTGTTGAATATGCTGTGCAGCGTCGAAGGTCGGGTATGGGAATCGTAGCTTCTGCATTAGAAGCTTCGCAGCTTCGCCTTCGCCCGATCCTTATGACCTCGTTTGCTTTCATCGCGGGCCTTCTTCCGTTGCTACGCGCAACGGGAGCTTCAGCCCTGGGAAATCGATCCATAGGAACAGGGGCAGTAGGAGGCATGTTGACTGGCGTGGTTCTGGGAATCTTCATTATCCCGGTCTTGTTCGTCATATTCCAATATTTACAGGAGAAAATTACAGGCGCACCAAAAGCACTCAATATTTCTGTTGGTGAATAAAGTAAGAATAAAATGAAAAGGACCCTAAAAATATCACGAATGACTATTATGAAAAATATAGAAAAATTGTTGGCGGGAATGCTGGTTACTGCAGCATTATTTGCCTGCAGAGTTGGTAAAGATTACCAGCGTCCACAGGTAGATGTTCCACAACAATACAGGGATGTAACAACAGCTGATACTTCGTCTATTGGTGACTGGGAGTGGAAGAAATTTTTTGCAGATGTCACCCTGCAACAATTGATCAGCCAGGGTATTGCTTACAACTACGATCTGCAGCTCGCGATCAAGAGAATGGGAATTGCAAGTGAACAAGTAAAGAAAGCCAAACTCCTTCAACTTCCTCAGCTTGATTTCCAGGCCACAGTTTCTACTGATTATCCGTCAAAAAACAGCTTGAACGGTCTGAGTACAACGAGTTTCCTGGGTACTGACCATATTAATGACTATCTCCTGGGCCTGAATCTGACTTGGGAAGCCGATATCTGGGGAAAATTGAGCAGGCAAAAAGAATCCACCGTCGCTGATTATTTGCAGTCTTATGAAGCAACAAAAGCCGTACAGACAAGGCTCGTGTCAGACATTGCGCAGGCATATTTTAATCTGATTATGCTGGATAAGCAATTAGACATTTCTTATAAAAACCTTGCATTAACTGACAGCACCTGGCAACTTACCAGGCTGCTCCGGGATGCGGGAGAAGCAACCACGCTCGCAGTGCAACAAGCCGAAGTTCAAAAGCAAACGATTGAAATCCTGATCCCGCAATTGCAACAAGGCATCGAACTGCAGGAGAATGCATTGCAGGTATTAACGGGAAATTATCCGGGCAGGCTGAATCGCACCGTGCTGTTGGATAATCTGAATGTAGGCGATAGCCTGCCAACCGGAATTCCTGCGTCTATTCTGAGCAAAAGGCCAGATGTACGGGCAAGTGAAATGGCGATAGTTTCTGCAAATGCACAGGTGGGCGTAGCAAAAGCAAATATGTACCCGGCGCTCGTTATCACCGCAGGAACTGGTTTGGAATCATTCAAATCCAGTAATTGGTTTAATATTCCTAATTCTCTTTTTGGGATAGCCGCTGGAAGCATCGTCCAACCTGTTTTCAGGCGGAGAGAATTAAAGACTCAGTATGAAATCGCAAAGATCCAAAGAGAACAGGCTGTCATAGAATTCAAACAATCTATCCTGAATGCCGTGAGGGAAGTATCAGATGCGCTAGTTTCGGGCGAGAAACTCAAAGAACAGCAGCAAAAGGCGTCGGATCAGGTCGACACGCTGAACAGGGCCGTGGCGAACGCAAGGTTGCTATTTAAGAGTGATATGGCCAATTACCTTGAAGTTATTACAGCCCAGCGAAATGCAGTATTGGCTGAATTGAATCTAGCCACTATCCAACGGGATCGGCTGAATGCCAAGGTTGACCTTTATAGATCTCTTGGCGGAGGTTGGAAATGACAGCTTTCAGATGGAAATCTCGGCGAGTTCGGCGATTAAAAGGTCAAAAATCAGACTGGTACCGATTTTTTGCCGTTTGTATATATTGTCAGTGAGAAGACAACATATTCATCAAAATCACTTATATTTGTATTTCGAATTTTATCAATATTAAATGAATCTGGCTTACGCAAATACCGCATGTTGTTGTTGTTGTAACAAAACCAGTATTAATTTGGTGGAGATAAAACGCGCATAACCGGCTAATTTTAAATGACAATATTAGAAGCTCCACCGCAAGTGGGGCTTTTTTAATTTCTAAAATTCAGCGATGGAAACATTATCAGTCGTCTTCCCGATGTCGGAGTTGGCAGTCAGGGCAAGATCTATTGAAAGAAAAATCGGACATACTCCTTTACATGAGTTCCGAAATCTCTTTAGCAAAAAGAAAGTGAGGCTGTTTGCCAAGAAAGAATGGCTGCAGTTATCGGGCAGCGTCAAGGCCCGGGCAGGTTACAACATTATCCGCAAAGCCATTGAAACAGGCGAATTGTCCGAGCACAGAACATTATTGGATGCCACAAGTGGAAACACCGGGATCGCGTATGGCTCCATTGGACAACAATTAGGCATACCAGTCACTCTTTGCTTACCGGAGAATGCTTCGGCAGAAAGAAAAGAGATCCTTCAGAGACTAGGAGTTAAAATTATCTTCACATCTAAATATGAAGGCACAGATGGTTCTCAGCAGGTGGCAAGAGAAACGGCGGCAAAAAATCCTTCAGCTTATTTCTACGCCGACCAGTACAAAAATGACAACAACTGGAAAGCACATTATTTTACGACGGCGCCTGAAATTTTTGAAGCCGCCCCCTCCATCACCCACTTTGTTGCTGGTTTGGGCACTACAGGAACTTTTGTGGGGACGGGTCGAAAATTGAAAAAACTTAATCAATCCATCCAACTTGTGTCACTTCAACCCGATTCTGCTTTGCACGGCTTGGAAGGATGGAAACATCTTGAAACGGCTGTAGTCCCCGCGATTTTCGATGATCAGCTTGCCGATGAAAACCTGGAAGTGAGCACCGAAGAAGCTTACGAATTAATAAAAGCCGCATTCAAATATGAGAACCTGATTTTAAGCCCTTCTTCTGCAGCAAACCTGGCTGGTGCAATTAGAGTGGCGGAAAAAATTGATGAAGGCACTGTGGTGACCGTATTGCCAGACAACGGAGATAAATACTCAGAAGTGATCAACAAAATACTCAACTATGCTCGTCATTGAAACGGACGCACACCATAAGATGATAGAAGATGCAGTCAACAGTTTTCCTGACGAATGCTGTGGCTTTATGCTTGGTGAAGAAGATAAGGATGAAAACAGGACGATTACCGAAATCCTGGTCGTTGATAATTCAAAAGAAGGCGATAGGACAAGAAGATTTGAGATTTCACCCAAAGATTATCTACGGGCTGAACAATTGGCGGTCGATAAGAACTTAACCCTGTTGGGTATTTATCACTCTCATCCCAATCATCCAGCCATCCCTTCGGAACACGATCGAAAAGCTGCCCAACCTTTTTTCTCTTACGTCATTATATCAGTATTAAACAACGAATTTGTTGCGCTTCGGTCATGGAGACTCAATGACCTTGAACAATTCGATGAAGAAAGTGTAAAGAATTTTTCATTCACATAAATTGTAATTAAAAACTTAGAAATGGCTACTGTAATCATTCCGACACCGTTAAGAAAATTTACTAATAATACCACACGTCTGCAGGTAAATGCGGGTAATGTAGGTGATACGATCAGAGAGATCACTATTAATTTTCCTGATTTGAAAAAACATTTATTGGACGAAGAAGGTGGGGTGCGGTCTTTTTTAAACATATTTATCGGCAACGATGATATCCGGGATTTGCAAAATGAAAAGACTCCCGTTAAAGATGATACGATCATAAGTATCGTACCCGCTATCGCAGGTGGCAAAGAAAATAGCTCCTCCCCTCTTAAATAAAAAGTAGATAAAATGAGTGCTAATAATTTCAGTTTCAGCAGAGAAGAGCTGGCGCGATATAACAGGCATATTATCATTCCTGAATTCGGATTAGAAGGCCAGCAGAAGTTAAAAGCCGCCAAGGTATTGGTCATTGGATCGGGAGGACTAGGAAGCCCTGTATTACTCTATCTGGCCGCCGCCGGCGTAGGTACAATTGGAATCGTAGATTTCGATGTGGTAGATGATAGTAATCTTCAAAGGCAGGTATTATTTGGAATTAATGAGATTGGTAAGCCCAAAGTTGAAGCAGCAAGAAGAAGATTGGAAGCCTTGAATCCGCACGTTGAAATCAAAATTTATAATACGCACCTGAACTCCGGGAATGCCCTCGATATATTAAGGGACTACGATGTTATTGCTGATGGGACGGATAATTTTCCAACGAGGTACCTCGTGAATGATGCCTCCGTTTTGTTGAATAAGCCAAATGTCTATGCCTCCATTTTCCAATTCGAAGGGCAGGCTTCTGTTTTCAATTATACCAATAAGAAGGGCGAAACAGGACCTAATTACCGTGATCTTTATCCCGTGCCACCTCCTCCCGGATTGGTACCAAGTTGCGCCGAAGGTGGAGTGCTGGGAGTTTTGCCGGGCATAATCGGCAGCTTGCAGGCATTGGAGGTCATTAAAGTGATCACAGGGGTGGGAGAACCACTCTCAGGCAGATTTTACATATTTGACGCACTCAATTTCGAAAGCAGAACTTTTAATATCAAACGCAGGGATGACAATCCATTAAATGGAAAGAACCCCAGCATTCACGAATTGATAGATTACGAACAATTCTGCGGCATGCGCGCGGTCGAGGAAAAACCAATCAAGGAAATAACGGCAAAGGAATTATACGATTGGCAGGTTAAAGGAAAAAAATTCCAATTGATTGATGTACGCGAACCTCATGAATTTGCTATCGTTAACCTTGGCGGAGAATTAATTCCTTTGGCTACCGTGCTCGACAATGCCGATAAAATTGACCGGGAAATTGACGTGGTTGTTCATTGTAAAATGGGTGGGAGAAGCGCGAAAGCCATTAAAGAGTTAGAAGACAAATTCGGATTCCGGAACTTATACAATCTTAAAGGTGGCGTGTTGGCGTATATCGATGAAGTTCAACCACAGCTAACCAGGTATTGATCTTAAGGTACAAATAACCGGAGCAATTGCTCCGGTTCAATTTGCTTCATGGAGGCCTACCACTGCACTTTCACCGCAAATCATGCTGCGTATTTATACAGGAAGAATTAAGCCATTGGTTTAATGGTAATGGAAATCTCTTGTTATTTTATATGACTCCGCTCGTTTGTGCCCTTCCCTTATTGTAGGCCGATATCCCTTTCTCTGCAACGTCCTCAGCGTCGCTTTTAACTTGCTTGAATTTATCCTTAATACCATCTACAAAATCATTGAAACCATCCTTGATGGAGTCGGCCACGTCATGACTTTTATCAGCGATTTTCTTACGGGTTTCAGTTCCCTTGTCAGGAGCAAACAATACACCCAACGCAGCGCCTATTGCAGCGCCTGCGACAAAACTCAATAAAATCTTAGATGCATTCATATTCATTGATTTTAAAAATTTGAAAATGGGTTTGCAATCTATTTCTATAGAAAAATTCTTGCCAAATTAGAATTCAGAAATTAATAAAACGAAATTACAGTAGGGATCGAGGGTCCGTATCGCAAGTCCACAATAAGATTAACCCCTGAGAACTAAATTCTACAAAACGCGGAATAAGAGAATCCCTGCCTTGAGAAATTTACTAAATGGAAGTACTTAGCAATTTCAGCTTGGAAAACGATTGCAGTAGACCTCTTAATTGATATCTAATCATTTCCCGGATGTTTTCGTATAAATGGGGCTCATTCAACAGTTCACTGTAAGCCTGCACGATCATTTTCTCGTTATGCGTGCAAAGATCAAGTTTGTTTTTTTCGCTGGTAATCTCCCAATCCATTTTGTTGGACTGGCCACTGTAATTCATTTCGGCATGACTGTCCATACCTGATATTTCTCCTTCCAGGATCTGAAGATGTGATTTGAGCTCGTTGGCATATTGTTTACTCTCCTGAGCTAATCCCAAAATCGTATATCTGAGTTGCCTATTCTCGACTGTTAATGCAGTCTTTTCACAAATTTCCTTCGCCCCATACAATGCGATGAGAACCCGATTTAATTTCTCTAAAATAACTTTAGGCGTCTTGGATAACAGCGAGAAAACCATAGCAATAAAGTTTTAGCTTAATAATATAGCAAGAGCTATACCATATTCAGGAAAGAGAAAAAAATAATCAGTTAATAATTTGCTGAAATTATTTTTTTGTGAAGTTTCTCTATCAAACGTTCATGCATGAATTTCTCAAAAAAAACTGCCACCAGTTTTTCATGATGACAGTCTTCAGAGGAGAGCAGACCTCAGACCTCAGAACAAACTTGAATATTTTTATGCAGATCCGCGTATTACTTTCAGTAAAACAGCAATGATGGCAATTACAAGTAGAATATGTATGAGACCACCGGCGTGATAACCAAAAAAACCGATTATCCAGGCAATCACGAGAATCACTGCGATTAGGTATAATAGATTTCCCATAATCTAGAATTTTATTGTTTAAAAAGGCTAATAAAACTGATGAACATGCCTAGATCGTATATAAAATGCTGCCAAATCAATCCACCTTGTTAATTAATTGGCAATAAGGAGATTTTGAATTTATTCCGGGCTAATCCCGATAAAATAGGGTAAATTGTTCTACATCTTTGATTTCCATTTGTTTCTTATAATGGATCAATGCATTCGATCATTTAAGCGCATAAAACCGGATACCCCACCCCGTAAACTTCATTACAGGCGGAGAATCCATAAAAGGCTTCGATTATTTAAAAATTTTATTCGAAAAATTCGCTTTTGGCAGGATGTTTATATGTATATAAAGTTCACATTCTCCTGATACCCCGACTTTGAAAAAAAGATTTTAATCATTTGTAAACGATTAACTAATTCAGAATTTAGCTGTATGCAGAAAATACTCATTATAGATGACGATATGGAAATGT